>DASQTR010000630.1:0-5864 GCA_035641795.1 Ilumatobacter sp. | reverse complement strand
ATTGCGGCAGACAGCCGAGGGAGGGCGAGCATGCTGACCGGACTCGAAGGCGCGACGGTCGTCGTGGTCGGCGCGAGCTCCGGACTCGGACTCGCCACCGCGGTCGCGGCGCGAGCCGCAGGCGCCGCCGTCGTGATCGTCGCCCGCGAGCCCGGAAGGCTCGCCGCTGCCCGGGAGGCCGTCGGCGAGGGCGTGCGCTCCTTCTCGCTCGACGCCGCGGACGGCATCGCCGTCGAGGCCATGTTCGCGGAGCTGGGACACGTCGACCACGTCGCCTCGTTCACCGGCGAGCAGCCGGCGGCTTCCGTCGCCGACACGACGCACGACCAGTACCAGCGCGCCCTCGACGCGCGTGTGTGGGCGGCGCGCAACCTGTGCGCGTCGGCGGCACCGCGCATGCCGGCCACCGGTTCGTTCACCTTCTGCTCAGGGGTGTCGGCGTGGCGTCCGCGACCCGGCCGGGCGACGGGCGCGGCGGCCACTGCTGCGCTGGAGTCGTACGCCCGCGGCATGGCGGTCGAGCTCGCTCCGATCCGGGTCAACACGGTGTGCCCGGGGTCTTTCGACACGCCGGTGCTGGACCGCGCCTTCGGCGAGCGCAAGGACGAGGCGATGAAGCCTTACCTCTCGACGTTGCCGCTGGGACGGCTGGGGCGACCGGAGGAGCTCGCCCACGCCGTGATCTTCCTGATGACCAACGGGTACACGACCGGCACCGTGCTGCACGTCGACGGCGGCTCGCTGCTGATCTGAGATGCTCGGTTCATGAGTGGTCTGCTCGACGGCGTGCGCGTGCTGGAGGTTGCCGTGCTGTTCAACGGCGACCTCGTCGGCCAGCACCTCGGAGATCTCGGCGCCGACGTGATCAAGATCGAGTCGCCGGGTCGCGGTGACTACGTCCGCGACATGCTCGGCCAGATCGCGCCACACCAGAGCCCCGCCCATCTGCAGGTCAACCGCAACAAGCGCAGCGTCACGCTCGACGTCCGCTCCGACGAAGGGCGAGAGCTGTTCTGGAAATTGCTCGACATGTCCGATGTGTTCGTCGACGGGCTGCTGAGTGGCGCCTGCGACCGGATGGGCATCGGGTACGACGAGCAACGTAAACGCAAGCCGTCGATCGTGTACTGCCACTGCTCCGGCTTCGGGGCGAAGGGACGCTACGCGGCCATCCCGACCCACGGTCAGATGATGAACGCCGCCGCGGCGGCGGTCACGGTGGCGGTCGACGACGACGGCTTCGTGCGCCAACGCCCGAACGACGAGTTGATGTACGGCACGAGTGGCGGTGGCGACGGCACGACTGCAGCGGCCGTCCACGCCGCGCTGCGGACCGTGGCGGCGCTCGTTCGGCGCGACCGCACCGGCCACGGCGCGTTCCTCGATGCTGCCGGCGCCGACGCCGTGATCGCGCAGGGCTGGATCGGGGCGGTGTACGGCTGGAACGCGCAACGCCTCACCGATCGCACCGGTTTACGTCCGCCCGGCACGCCGGCGTTCAACAGCGCCCGCTACCAGTACTACGCCACGTCCGATGCGCGCTTCGTCCTGTTCTGCGCGATCGAACCGAAGTTCTGGAAGCGGTTCTGCGCCGCGATCGGCCGCCCCGAGCTCGCCGGTGAGGATGCCCCCGGGGGAGCGCCTGTCGAGTTCGCTCACGGAGACGACACGTTGCGGCGGGAGCTCCAGCTGATCTTCGCGACGCGCACGCAGCAAGAGTGGGTGGCGCTGGCGATCGAGCACGACGTGCCCATCGGGCCCGCCCACCAGGGTGTCGGCTCGCTCCTCGACGACGACCATCTCAGGGCGCGCGACATCGTGGTCGAGGGCGAACATCCACTCGCCGGGTCGTTCACCTACGTCGGCTCGCCGGTGATCGTCGACGGCGAGCGGTTCGAGGTCCGGCGCCCTGCGCCGGGCCTGGGCGAGCACACCGATGCGGTGCTGGCGGAGATCGGCGTCGGCCCCGGCGAAGTCGCCCGCCTCCGCGCCGGTCGAATCGTCTGAGAGCCGAACGCTCCTGCTCAGATCAGGCCGGCATCGAACACCGACGCGCCGATGGCGATGCCGGTGACGATTCCGGTCGGATCGCGCTTCGGTTCCTTGTCCGGCTCGTGGGGAACGCCGTCGCGGCACAACCTCGACGGCAGTACCGAGTGCGGCAGCACCCATTCTCCTCGGTGGTTGCGGACGATCATCCAGCCGCAGCGCTTGCACTTCGTCGCGGTGCTCATGTTGGTTCCTCGCCTCGATTGGATGATGAAGCTGTCGATCGCGACCATGGCCGCGTCAGCAGATGATAGAAGGGCTTCAGAGTGTGTCGCGGTGGTCGGCGGCGTCGGATTCCGCGCATGCGAGGGACCACGCCGTCGCCGAGGCGACTATGGTCGCACCGACGATTGTTGTCCGCGTGGCCGCCTTGATCCCACAGGGTCTCTGTTCGGTGCTGCAGCCGCCGGGAAGGCCGCCATGTCGGAATCTCTTCCTTTGTTCGAAGCGGCAGTTGCCGCGCTCACACGCTACTTCGTGGGTGACCAGGCGCTTGGCGAGACGCTGCACCAGATCGCCAAACTGACAGTGCAGGCGGTTCCCGCGACTGATCACGTGGGCATCACGATGCTCGTCGGCGACAAGTTGACGACTTCGGTCTTCACACATCCGGAGGTTCCGGAGATCGACCGCGCCCAGTACCGCAGCGGTGAGGGGCCGTGTGTGGACGCCTACCGGACCGGAACGCCGACGATGATCGAATCCACGCTCGAGCAGGGGCGCTGGCAGGAGTTCCGTGATTCCGCGGCCCGCCACGGGGTCTTCAGCACCTTGTCGTTGCCGCTGATAGGGCAGGCCGGTCCGATAGGCGCGCTCAACCTCTACGCGGAGGTGGAGCACGGTTTCAGCGCCGAGGATCAGCGCGTCGCCGAGTTGTTCGCGACCCAAGCGGCATTCGTCCTTGCCAACGCCCAGGCTTACTGGGACGTGCGCACCCTGAGCGAGAACCTCGAGCAGGCGATGGTCAGCCGTGCCGTGATCGAGCAGGCCAAGGGCGTCATCATGGCCACCATGCGCTGCGACGAGGACGACGCTTTCGCGATTCTCAAGACTCAGTCACAGGCCCAGAACATCAAGGTGCGGGACATCGCCGAGGGCATCGTTCGCAACACCGGTCGGCCCCCGGAGCCGAGCGAGCACTGATCCGTCGCGGCGCGGACTGCCTCACCGACGATCGACCAACTCGTGGAGCGCTGCCACGCCGGCTCGTGCGATCTCCGAGTCGTGCTCGTGCGCTCCGGTGGCGACTCCGATGGCGCCCACGACCCGATCGTCGATGGTGAGTGGAAACCCGCCGTGAACGACGAATGCGTCGCCTCGACCGCTGATCGCCCGCCACAGGACGTCGTCGGTCGTCAACCGCTTGGCGAGGAACTCGTCGGTCGACCGCTTCAAGCCCGAGGCCGAGCCCGCCTTGGCAAGCGCGTGGCGGATGGCGATGGGAGGCGCGCCGTCGAGCCTGGCAAGCGACGTGACGCCTCCCGCGGCGTCGGTCACCACGATCACCGCCGCCACCCCTGACGCCTCGGCGTGGGCCACAGCACCTGCGAGTGCGGCCTCCGCCGCCGCCAGCGTCAGGTGGTGTTGGGTCCTGACGTAGGGATCGGCATGGTCGGTCATGACGCCAGCTGGATCACCGTGTCGAGCTCCACGCTGGCGCCGCCAGGCAACGCCGCGACACCGATCGCCGAACGCGCGCACGGCTGCCCGAAGATGTCGATCATGAGCTGCGAGGCGCCGTCCATAACCTGGGGAGCCTGGGTGAACGATGGCACGGCACGCACGTACCCCGTCAGCTTCACGAAGCGCTCGATGCGGTCAAGGCTGCCGAGCGCGCCGCGCAAGTTGCTCAGCGTGCTGATGAACGCGCCCCGCGCCGAGAGCTTGCCGGTCTCGACGTCGATGTCGTCACCCAGGCATCCCGGATAGGCGAGCTTGAGCGGCGGGCCCTCGACCGCCACGGTGCCGGCTGTGAAGCCGAGCTCGCCGACGATCACGAGCGGCGCGTACAGGCCGCCGGCCGGCAGTGGATCCATGAGCTCGACGCCCAACTCCTCGATGCGTTGCTCCCAGTTCGGCACGGCAGTCTCCTTTTCGGGTTCAGAGATTTGAGATCGTCATCCGGGCTCGCCGGCAACGAGCGACTCGAAGCGCTCCATCGCTGCGCGCGCGACCTTGGCGTCGTCGGCGTGCAGGCCGCCGCTCACACCGACGCCTCCCACGACCGCGCCGTCGACGATCAAGGCGAATCCGCCTGGCACGAGGAACGTCTCGTCGTCCGCCGTGAGGGCCCGGTAGAGAACCTCGTCTTGAAGGAGCCGCCGCTCCAGATACTCCTCGGTCGCGCATCCGAGCACGGCGGCCGTCTTGGCCTTGCCCAGCGCGCCTCTATAGGTGTTGCCCGAGGCGCCGTCGGTGCGCGCGACAGCGACCATCTCGCCGCTCGGGTCGGTGACGACGATCGCACAGTTCATGCCGATTCGAAAGCACTCCTCGAGCCCGGCCGCGATCGCAGCGTGGGCGGCGGCGTACGAGACCTGCGGCGGCCGGTGGAGCGGGTTGACCGTCATCGCTCGTGTCATCGCTCCTTTCCTCGCTCCTTTTGTGGCGCGGGCCGTAGGGCGACGACCGTGTCGAGCACGACGCTCGCCCGCTCCGGCAGCGTGGCCACGCCAACCGCCGTTCGGCTGGCGAGCGCGCCGTCACCGAACAGCTCGCCGACGAGCCTGTTGGCGGCTCCCACGACGTGGTGCACCTTGTCGAAATCCGGAGTCGCGCACACGTACCCGCGCACTTGCAGGAACGCCTCTATCCGCTCGAGATCGCCGACCTCGGCGACCAGGTGGCTCAGCGTCTGGAGCAGCGCGCCGCATGCTGACTGCTTGCCTTCGTCGAGCGTGAGATCGTCGCCCAGCCGCCCCGGGTAGTCGATCCGGAGCGGCGGCCCGGCGACGGCCATCAAGCCTGATGTGTAGGCGACGTCACCGTGGACTACGACGGGGCGATAGCGGCCGTGGACCGGAATCGGATCAGGTAGTGCGAGGCCAAGCTCGGTCAGTCGTTCGGCGACCCCCATCGCGAATAGAGTAACCTCAATTATGCAGGCGCGTTTCAAGGCGGGCGCCGCGGCGAAGTTTCGGATCGGCGTGGCGATCGCCGACATGTCGGAGTTCGAGGCGATCGATCCGGCCTACGGGATAGGCGATCAGCGCGCTCACGTCGAGGCGCTGCTGGCGGCCGAGGTCGGCCGCCGCGCGGCGCCGCTCCGGCTGCCGCTCGAGCTCGTGTTCCGGACGTTCAGCTCGACCAGCATCGAGGACAAGCGATCGGTCGCCGACCAGTTCGCGTCCGACGAGGTGCTGGCGGTGATCGGCGCCCGCGACTTCACGTACGGCTCGGTCCGCTTGGCCGAGACGCACCGCATCCCCGTGATCGACGTCAACGCCGTCCCGCGCACGATCTTCGTCCGCACAGACCCGTGGCTGTTCACCATCCGCGCCGCCCAGGACCTCGTCTACCTGGCCTACATCGGATGGGCGCACCGTCAGGGCCTGCTCGACGGTCGCCGGATCGGTGTCTTCTCCGACCGCTACACCGCCACGAGCACGCGGGCAGCGATCGATCGGCTCGATGCGCTCGGGTACGTGCCCGCGGTCCACGTCGCGTCCGACGGCGTCGGCGTCGGCAGCGCACACGACGTCGAAGCGGCGCGGCGCTTCCAGGCGGCAGGCGTCGACGTCGTGCTGCCCTTCGTCAGCGGCAGCAGCCTCGCACGCCTGCTGCACGCCCTTGCGGCGGTCGAGCACCACGCCGTT
>DASQTR010000629.1:0-4117 GCA_035641795.1 Ilumatobacter sp. | reverse complement strand
GAACCGGTCCTCGAGAATCGTGGCGCCGAGCGTGAGCGCGCGTTGACGCTGATTGACAAGGTCGTCGGAGGTGGGAACGGTGAAGTCGAGGTGCAACTGCTGCGGCACGTCGGGGTGCGGCCACGTCGAGCGAGGCATCTCGGCCACCTGCTGGAACGCCAGCCGGGAGTGGCCCGTCTCGTCACGTAGCACCAACCAGTCGTGCCCGCCAGTATCGGGAGTTCCGTCGGTCGGTGGCTCGTCACCGGGCCGGTACGCGTAGCCGAGCAGCTCTCGATAGAACTCGGCCAGCGACCGGGCGTCAGTCGTATCCAGCACGACCGCACCGAGGCGGGGATGATCAGCGGTCATGGACTCATGCTCGCACGAGGGTTTCCACGAGCGATCGCGAGCGAGGGTTTGCTCCGGATGGTTGCCCGCGCCGTCGAACACGGGCCAGCTGTCCTGTGGCAGAGTCTGCCGCGGTGGTCGTGCTCGCTTCCTTCGTGGGTGGTTGGGGTCACGCCGAGCCGCTGATCGAGACAGCTCAGCTTGCCGCCGCGCTCGGCCACCACGTGACATTCGCCGGACAACAGGCGGTCTTGCCGCGCCTTTCGGAGCTTGGCTTCGACACCGCGGTTGTGGGACCGGACACGCTGGGAACCGATCGACTGCCGCTCCAGCGCGTCGATCGTGACAGGGAACGGAAGGTCGTGCGCGAGCACTTCGTCAAGCGGTTCGGCTCATACCGCGCGGCCGCGATCGGTCGATTGCTCGATCAGCTCGAATCGGACACATTGCTGTGCGACGAGGTCGACGTCGGCGCGATCGCGGCAGCAGAGCTACTAGGCGTACCCAGCGTCACGGTCAATGTCGCTGCCGCCGGCCGGCTCGTCAGCCCCAGGACGGTCGGTGACGTGTGGAACGAGTTGCGTGCCGAGCTGGGCCTCACCATCGACGCCGACGGCACGGCGCTCGGCGGTTCGCTGATGTTGGCGCCGTTCCCCGCTTCGTTCCGCGACCCAGCGCTGCCCGACATGCCGCAGTGGCGTCCGGTCCGTCCGACCGTGCCGCGGCGTGAACCCGGCACCGAGCTATCAGCGCGCGTCTACGCGACTCTGGGAACGGTGTTCAACGTCGAGTCCGGTGATCTCCTGTCGCGGCTCATTACCGGTCTGGGCAGTGTGGGTGTACCGTCGCTCGTCACCGTCGGTCCGCACATCGAACCGATCGAGTTCGCGCCGGCACCGCAAGTGCGCGTCGAGCAGTTCGTCCCCCAGCACCAGGTGCTGGCGGGCTGCCGGGCGGTCGTATGTCATGGAGGCTCTGGATCGCTGATGGCGGCGCTGGCGCACGGCGTCCCGGTCGTCCTGCTCCCCATGGGAGCCGATCAGCCCGACAACGCTGACCGCTGCGAGCAGCTCGGATGTGGGCTCGTCCTCGATCCTGTCGACGCCACGGCCGGCGACATCGCAACCGCGATCCAACGCGTCATCGAGGAGCCGAGCTACGGCATCAGCGCCGGACGGCTGGCGGACGAGGTGGCCGCGCAACCGCCGGTCGCGGATTTGCCGGAGCTGATCGGACTGCTCAGGCGTAGAACGTCGCCGGCGTAACGATCAGGCGAAGTCGCCGAACGCTTTGCGCACGCCTTTCAGCGCCTTGAACGCCCGCTCCTGCTGAGCGAGCGGGATCGGAACCGCCGAGAAGACCTCATCATTGAGCCGGTCGGTGCACTGCTCGACCAGGCGTCGGCCCTTCTCGGTGATCTCGGCCAGGATGCTGCGGCCGTCGTTCGGGTTCGCCGAACGACGCACGAGCCCGCCGGCCTCGAGCCGTTGGACCGCGTTGGTGACACTGGCCGGGTGGACCTGGAGCCGCTCGCCGATCTTCCCCACAGGCATCACGCCCCGCCTCGTGAAGGCCAGCAGGCGTAGCACCTCGTAGCGGGCGAACGTCAGGCCGTACGGCCTCAGGATCGCCTCGATGCGTGCCAGGAAGACCTGCTGCACCCGCATCACCGAGGTCACCAGCGCCATGCCGTCGGCAGCCTCCTGCCACCCGTGGCTGACCCAGTTGGCGCGAGCGAGCTCGATCGGATCATCCGGGAGCGGGTGCGTGGCCATGGGGAGGCTCAATGATCGCGGTTGGCGCCAAGCTCTTTCCATTTCTTTGACGTCAAAGTATCCTGGAGCGATGCCGACCAACCGCGAACTCTGGCAGCAGGCGTACGAGGCGTCGCAACTGCGTGACGTCGACCACGAGACGATGTCGGGCATCCCGCTCGAGCCGGTGTACGGACCCGACGACGGCGAGTTCCCCGGCGTGTACCCGTACACGCGGGGGCCGTACGCGTCGATGTACCGCTCCAGGCTGTGGACGATGCGGATGTTCGCCGGCTTCGGCACGGCGGACGACACGAACTGGCGGTTCAAGGAGATCATCCGGTCGGGCGGCAACGGTCTCTCGACGGCGTTCGACATGCCGACACTGCTCGGCATCGACTCCGATCATGCGATGGCGCTCGGCGAGGTCGGCCGCTGCGGCGTCGCCATCGACTCGCTGGCCGACATGGCCGACCTCTACGCCGAAATCGACCTCGAGCAGATCACCACGTCGATGACGATCAACTCGCCGGCGGCACCGATCTTCGCGATGTTCGTGGCCCAGGCCGAGCAGGCCGGCACACCGCGCGCCAAGCTCGGCGGCACGCTCCAGAACGACATCCTCAAGGAGTACCAGGCGCAGAAGGAGTTCGTCTTTCCGCCGCGGGCGTCGATGCGGCTGGTTCGCGACACGATCACGTTCACGGCCGCAGAGATGCCGCGCTGGCACCCCGTCTCGATCTCCGGCTACCACATCCGTGAGGCGGGTTCCACGGCGGTAGAGGAACTTGCGTTCACGCTCGCCAACGGCTTCGCCTACGTCGAGTTGGCGTTGCAGGCCGGCCTGCCGGTCGACGCATTCGCGCCGCGCCTGTCGTTCTTCTTCAACGCCCACATCGACTTCTTCGAGGAGATCGCCAAGTACCGCGCCGCCAGGCGCACGTGGGCGCGCTGGATGAAGGACCGCTACGGCGCACGCAGCGAGCGGTCGATGCAGCTCCGGTTCCACTGCCAGACGGCCGGCGTCTCGCTCACCGCCCAGCAGCCTGAGGTCAACATCGTGCGCACCGCCATCGAGGCGCTGGCGGGCGTGCTCGGCGGCGCCCAGTCGCTGCACACGAACTCGATGGACGAGGCACTGGCACTGCCCACCGAGAAGGCGGCCCGGATCGCGCTGCGGACCCAGCAGGTGATCGCCAGCGAGACCAACGTCGCCCACGTCGCCGACCCGCTCGGCGGCTCGTACTTCGTCGAGGCGCTGACCGAGGAGATGGAACAAGAGGCGGAAGCGCTGTTCGCCGAGCTCGACCGGCTCGGCGACGGTTCGATGCTGGAGGGCGCCATCCGCGGCGTCGAGGAGAACTGGTTCCAAACCAAGATCGCCGACTCGGCGTTCGAGCTCGAGCGCCAGCTCAACCGCGGACGACGCATCACCGTCGGTGTCAACGCCTACACCGAAGGCAACGACGACGATCAGATCGAACTGCTCAAGATCACGCATGAGGACGAGCAACGCCAGCGCAAGCGGCTGGCCGTGGTGCGCGCCGACCGTTCACAGGCGGCGGTCGACGCCGCGCTCGCCCGCCTCCGCAACGACGCCGCCGACCCGAACGTGAACCTGATGCCGGCGCTGATCGACGCCGCCAAGGCGTACGCCACGCTGGGTGAGATGATGGCGACGATGGAGGCGGAATTCGGGCGTCACGTCGAAGTGCCGGTGATCTAGGTGCCGGTGATCTAGGTGCCGGTGATCTACGTGCCGGTGTCGTGATGCCCGAGCGCATCCTGATCGCCAAGGTCGGGCTCGACGGCCACGACAGGGGTATCAAGGTGGTTGCCCGCATCCTGCGCGATGCCGGGTACGAGGTCATCTACACGGGGTTGTTCCAGACTCCCGAGACGGTCGCCGCCGCCGCCATCGACGAGGACGTCGACGCGATCGGGCTCTCCATGCTGTCCGGCGCGCACATGACCCTCGCCCCACTCGTGGTGGAGGAGGTCCGCAGGCGGGGCCGCGACATCCCGGTGATAGT
>DASQTR010000628.1:0-7997 GCA_035641795.1 Ilumatobacter sp. | reverse complement strand
CGCGCATCGCCGCCTCGCGCTGAATCCGTTCGGCGGCGAGCGCTGCAAGCGCGTCGCAACCCGCTGCCAAGCGACCGCAGGCATCGTGGCGATCGTCGCAGTCGAGTCCGAGGAGAACAGCCATGAAGCTTCATCACCATCCCAGCCACCGGCCGGCGGCGCCGTTCACCAGCAGCGCCCTGCTGGGCACGTCGCTGCTCGTCACCCGGTCACCCCGCCACAACCGCGCCTTGGCCGGCCTGCTTCGAACACCGACCGGCCGCGTCACCTGACCCGATCACCGCGGCGCGGCTCGCTACCGTCGGAGCGATGCGAGTCGCCGCGCTGGTCGTGTTCGCCATCGCCCTGGTCGCATGTGGTGACGACGACGCCTCGTCGGGCAGCACCACCGCCATCGAATCCTCGACCAGCACGTCGACGACGCCGTCGACCATCACCTCGACCAGCACGTCGACCAGCACGTCGACCGTGCCCGGCACATTGACCACGTCCACCACGTCGATCGCTGGGATGACGGTGACGACGACGGTGACGACGACGGTGACGACGCCGTCTGCCGGCGCGGTCGTCCCAGAAGGTTTCGAGCAGGTCGCCGCCACCGTGACCGCCGCAGACGGCACCGTGTGCGAGCTCTGTTTGTGGCTGGCGGCGACGGGTGACCAGCAGGCGCTCGGGCTGATGCACGTCACCGATCTCGGCGGTCCGGACGGGATGATTTTCCGCTACGACTCGCCGACCACCGCCGCGTTCTGGATGAAGAACACGCTGATGCCGCTGTCGATCGCCTTCTTCGGCGAGGGCGGTGTCTACCTCGACGCCTTCGACATGGCGCCGTGCACCGCCGATCCCTGCCCCAGCTACCCGACACCGGCGAACTTCGTCGACGCCATCGAGGTGCCTCAGGGCTCGCTAGATCAGCTCGCCATCGCCCCCGGCAGTGTGCTTTCGGTGAGCGACCTGCCATGCGAGCCGACAACCGGTGCCTGACACCACGTCGTGGTGTCTGGCACCAAGCGTTGGCGCATGTCATGGCGCATGTCATCGCCCGGTGTCAGACACCGACAAGTCGGTGTCAGACACCTGAGTTGGTGGCGGACAGCCACGCGTCGTACAGGCGCGAGTAGGTGCCGCCCGCCGCAACGAGCTCGTCGTGGTGACCGTCCTCGACGAGCCGCCCGCCGTCGAGCACGAGCACGCGGTCGGCGCGTGCGGCGGTCGACAGCCGGTGGGCGATCGCCAGCGTCGTGCGCCCTTCCGCCAGCCTGGTGAGTGCATGCGAGATGCGCACCTCGGTGAGCGCATCGACCGAGGACGTCGCCTCGTCGAGGACCAGCACGTCGGGATCGACGACACCCGCCCGCAGCAGCGCGACGAGCTGGCGTTCACCGGCGGAGAGCGAGTCACCCCGCTCGCCGACGCGTGTGTCGAGCCCGTCAGGCAGCGTCTCCAACCAGTCCCCGACGTCGAGCCGGTCGACGAGTCGCTCGATCTCGTCGCGGGTCGCTCCGGGGCGCGCGAACCTGATGTTGTCCGCGATCGTGTCGTCGAACAGGAACGGCTCTTGGCCCACGACCACCATCCGGCGGCGCAGCTCGGCGTTGTCGATCAGGGCCAACGGCACTCCACCGAGTCTCACCTGGCCGGCGATCGGATCGGCGAAGCGGGCCACGATGCGCCCCAGCGTCGTCTTGCCCGACCCGGTGGCCCCCACGACGGCCACCTGCTGGCCGGCGGGGATGAACGCCGACACGTGCTCCAGCACGATGCCGTCGCCGTCGCTCAAGTCCCGTTCGCCCCGGTTGCGGTAGGAGAACGTGACCTCGTCGATGTCGATCGAGAACCGACCGGCGGGCAGCGGATGTGGATGCGCAGGTGGCGGCGGGCCGACAGGGATGTCGAGCACGCCGAGCACGCGCCGTAGCCCGGCGACCGCGGTCTGGGTCTGGTCGAGCACCTCCGTGAACTCGGCGATCGGCTCGAGGAACCGGTACGTGAGGAAGATGAAGCCGACGAGCGAGCCGGCCGTCATCCCACCCTCCGGCCCGACGCCGACGCCGATCGCCACGATCGCCGCGATCGTGACCACCGAGAACACCTCGCCGAGCGGGAACAGGAAGGCGCCGATGACGCCGCCACGGATCTGAGCGTCGGCTCGGCGCCTGACGGCAGTCTTGGTGCGGGCCGCGAACATCGGACCGGCGCGGTAGGCGCGGATCGTCTCGGCGCCGGTGACCACCTCGCTGACCGAGGCCAGCATGTCGCCGTTGCGCTCGCGCGCGATGTCGTATGCGCGCACCAGGTGGCGCTGCACCACGCGCAGCACCATGAACAGCGGGATCGAGATCGCGATCGCCACGACCGCCAGCAGCCAGTTGTAGGCGAGCATCACCGCCGACACGATCACCATCAATGTGCCGTCGATCAGCCAGGCCAGTCCGCCCCAGCGGAAGAACTCGGCGAGCGTCTCGATGTCGCTCGTGACGCGGGCGACGAGCGCGCCGCGGCGTTCTTCGTTGTGGTCGGCGAGGCTGATGCGGTGGATGTGATCGACCAACCGGGTGCGTAGATCGTTGAGCGCTTGCTCGCTGCGGACGCCGAGCCGGATCACCGCCGTCCGCTGACAGATCGCGGCGATCACCACGGCGACGAGTGCGATCAGTCCACATCCGACCACGAAGTCGACGCGCACGTCCTCGCGGCCCACGATGCCGCGGTCGATCGCCTGCTGGATCAGGATCGGTACGACCACCCGGCCGCCGGCGCCGATCGCAGCCAGCACCCAGGTGAGCGCCAGCCCCTGGCGCAGGATCGGCGCCTCCTCCAACCCCCGGCCGATCGCGGTGGTGGCCGAGAAGCGACCGACGGGCTCGGTGAACGACGGGGCGTTCACGTCGGCACCGATCGATCTGATTCGAACGCTTCGACAAGCTGGCGGTAGGCGTCGACGTCGGCCATCAGCTCGTCGTGGGTGCCGTGGGCGGTGATCCGGCCGGCCTCGACGAACAGCACATCGTCGGCGAGCGCGATCGTCGACGGGCGCGAGGCGACCATCACCACGGTCGAGTGGCCGAGCCCCGCGCGCAGGTTGGCCAGCACCTTCATCTCGGTCCCCGGGTCAAGTGCCGACGTGGTGTCGTCGAGCAGGAGCACGCGGGGGTTGCGGGCCAGCGCGCGAGCTAGCCCGATGCGCTGGCGCTGCCCGCCGGACAGTGTCACACCGCGCTCGCCGACGACAGTGTCGATCCCCGCCTCGAGGTCGCGCACGAAGTCGTCTGCGGCCGCCATCCGGAGCGCGTCCCAGACCTGTTGGTCGCCGAGTTCGAGCCCCACCGACACGTTGTCGCGGACCGTGCCGCCGAACAGGAACGGCTCCTGGAACACGATCGCCCGCTCGCCGGGCGTCAACGCCACCCGGCCCTCGGTCGGCCCCACCAGCCCGGCGATCAACTCCACCAACGTCGTCTTGCCAGAGCCGGTCGGTCCGACGAAGGCGGTCACCGATCCGGCCGGGATCGTGAACGTGGCGTGCTCGATCGTCGGCTCCGCGGTGTCGGCGAAGGTGTACGAGACGTCGTCGAACACCACCGCGTCCGGCTGCACTGCTGGCACGATCGACTGCTCAGGGTCGCGCTCGAGCGGTTCTTCGATGGTGGCGCGCACGCGTCTGTACCCCGCGGACGAGTGCGGCAGCTCGGACAGTGCGTACCCGATCAGGCGCAACGGGAACACGAGCAGCGTGAACATATAGATGAAACCCGACAGCTCGCCGATGCTGACGGCGCCCGAGTCGACGCGAACCGCGCCGAGGATGACGAGGCCGATGTTGGTGATGGAGGGGATCACCTCGAGCAGCGCCTCGAACGTGCCTCGCAGGGACACGGCGCGGATGCGCGAGTCGCGGATCTTCGCCGCCATCCCGGACAGCCGTTGCGTCTCACGTTCCTCGGCGCCGTAGGCCTTGACTAGCTGCACGCCCTCGAAGCTCTCGTGGACTGCGCCCGAGAAGTCGCCGAGCGACTGCTGAGCAGCGTCGTAGTGCCGGTCGACGCGCTTCTGATAGACGACGTTCATCAGCATCAGCACCGGGAACACCGACACGGCCACGATGCCGAGCACCAGGTCGGTGGCGAGGAGCCAGATCGCCGACACGACGATGAGCAGCATCACGCCCGTGGCGAACGGGATCGGCGCCATCACCCCCACCGTCGTGTCGATGTCGACGCCTGCCCTGCCGACCAGCTGCCCGTCGCTCTGGCGCTGGTGCCAGCTCGCCGGTTGGGCGACGAGCTGATCGACGACGTCGTCGCCGAGACCCTGGGCAATCCGCCATTGCGTGATGCCGGCGAAGCAGCGGCGTATGACGACGCCGATCGCCCGCAGCACGCCGACGCCGATGATGAGCGCGCATCCCGTGGCGACGGTGCCGGCGGCGACGTCGCCCTGCTCGAACCGGGGCACGATCACGTGGTCGATCACCCAGCGGATCACCACGCTCGACGCCACCGTGCAGAGCGCGTACAGCGAGGCGCCTCCGACCGCGATCGCGAACGTCTTCGGCTCGCGTGCGACCATCGCCCTGATGAAGGCGGCGTACTCGCGCGCCCGGTTCGTCCGCCGTTGCGCGATCTCCGACGGCTCGATCTCCAACGGCTCGATCTCCGGGGGCGCGGTCTCCGAAGACACGGCCAACCTTTCTACCAGCGAGGCGAGCTGCAGCCGCCCGGGATTGTGACAGCGGCGCACGCTACGCGCGCCGCTGTCACAGCCTCCGTGCATACTCCAGCGCGTGCAGCGAACGAGCATGAGCATGCGGGGCGGGGCGGCGGTAGCGTGGCGCAGTCATATTCACCCTGCTCCATCCGCGGGATGGGGCCGTGTGGCCGCAGCTCGCCGGGTTCCTGCCAGGCGAGGAGTGGTCCGGAGTCCGAAGGGAGTTCCACACGCATGATGCGTGCGTACGAGTTGATGGTCATCGTCGACGGCGACGTCGACGATGCGAAGGCCCAGTCCTGGACGAAGGTCGTCACCGACGGAATCGCCAAGGCCGGTGGGTCGGTACACGGCAAGCCCGACTGGTGGGGGAAGCGCGCGTTCGCGTACCCGATCAACAAGAAGGAAGCCGGCTATTACCTGGTGGTCGAGTGCATGGCCTCCGGTGGCGCGCTCGACGAGCTCGAGCGCCAGCTCCGCCTCGCGGACGACATCGTCCGCCACAAGTTGATCCGACTGCCCGACGCCGAGGCGACCCGCCGCGGCATGGCGGTCAGCGCCGCCTGAGCGGCGCGTTCGAAGGGAAGCTACTCATGTCCACTAACTCAGTCACCCTCATCGGCAACCTCACGCGTGATCCCGAGTTGCGCTTCACCACCGGCGGCCGCGGTGTCGCCAGCTTTGGTCTCGCCGTCAATCGTCGCTACCAGCAGAACGGCGAATGGCAGGAGCAGACCTCGTTCTTCAACGTGGTGTGCTGGGGCGATCTCGGCGAGAACGCCGCCACCAGCCTCACGAAGGGAGCGCGGGCGATCGTCACCGGTCGTCTCGAGCAGCGCAGCTGGGAGACGGCCGAGGGCGACAAGCGCTCGGTCATAGAGGTCGTCGCCGATGAGGTCGGGCCCAGCTTGCGCTGGGCGACGGCGCAGATCGAGCGCACCGAGCGCTCCGGCGGCGACGGCGGCTTCTCGGGTGGTGGCGGCGGCAACACCTCCGGGGCGAGCGCCGGCGCCGGTGCTCGCCAGCCCGATCCGGTCTACGGCGACGAAGAGCCGTTCTGACACGTTGATCGTGACTCGCGTGATGACTCGCTCAGGCATGGCGCGCGCCTGTGCTCGTGCCGGCTCGTCGCCGACGCTCGACGCGCCGGCGGCGACCGAGTCATCCGACCAGCTGCAAGAGATTCGTCCAGGAAGGACCTAGCAATGGCCAAAGCAAAAGGAAGCAAGAGTCCGGCCCGCGCACCACGTGGCAAGGACGCCAACCCGCGCAAGTACAAGAAGAAGACGAGCCCGCTCGTCATCGACAAGGTCGAATACGTCGACTACAAGGACGTCGACCTGCTCAGCCGGTTCATGAGCGACCGCGCCAAGATCCGCAACATGCGCGTCTCTGGCAACAATCGCCAGCAGCAGCTCGACATCGCCAACGCGATCAAGATCGCGCGCGAGATGGCGTTGCTGCCTTACGCCAAGCGCGTCGCCTCGTCGAGCCGCACGCGGCCGCCGCGTGACGGCGAGCGCCGGCCGCGCCGGGACGAGGGCTTGGAGGCGCAGACCGAAGGCGCCAAGGTCGCTGCGATCGCTGAGATCGCTGACATCGACGAGGTCGAAGAACTCGTGCTCGACGACGCGGTCGAGATCGACGAGGATGCCTGACATGCAGGTGATCCTCCGCAGCGATCTCGACGGTCTCGGCAAGCGCGGCGACATCGTCGACGTCTCCGACGGACACGCCCGGAACTACCTGTTGCCGAAGGGGCTCGCGCTCAAGGCGACACCAGGCGCAGTCGACCAGGCGGCGAAGATGCGCCGCGCACGCGACCTGCGCGATGCCAGCGACCGCGACGCGGCGGCCACGATCGCGAGCACGCTCGTGCCGAAGGTGATCACGATCAAGGCCAAGTCGGGTGCCGAGGGCAGGCTGTTCGGGTCGGTCACGACGGCCGACATCGCCACCGCCGTCGAGCAGCAGACCGGCATCAAGCTCGACCGCAAGTCTCTCCATCTCGACGAGCCGATCAAGTCGACCGGCGAACACACCGCGACGGCCTCCCTCCACCAGGCGGTCTCGTTCCCGATCCGGGTCGACGTCGTCCCCGCCTAGCGCACGTGGTGTCTGACACCTCCGTGGTGTCTGACACCGGTGTTTCGCAGCTGGTCCCGCTCCCGCAGGGAGCGGGACCAGTTCGCGTTATGACACCCCCTGTTCACACTTGTGCACATGCATCCACGGGGCGTCCACAGGGCAATCCACACGGTTACCCCTCTAGCACCCCACAAGCTTTTTCCGGCAACGTGGGCATTCCATGCCGGGTGACGAATTCTTCCCTGCCCCCGCGGGCGGGAAGCGACCACAGCGCGACGATCGGCGCCAGCCCTCGTCGCGCGGGCGCGTCCCACCGCACAACATCGAGGCCGAGGAGTCGGTGCTCGGCGCGTTGCTGCTATCGCGCGAGGCGATCGGCGTGGTCAGCGAGATGGGCGTCAACCCGTCCGATTTCTACAAGCCGGCGCACCGTCACATCTTCGACGCCATCCGCTCGCTCTACTCGGCGGGCGCGCCCGCCGACACCGTCACCGTCGCCGACGAGCTGCGCCGCGCCGGCCTGCTCGCCGAGGTCGGCGGAGCCGAGACACTGCACGAGCTGCAGAACACCACACCGTCGATCTCCAGCGCCGGCCACTACGCCAAGATCGTCCAGGAGACGGCGCTTCTACGGCAGCTGATCTTCGCCGCCGGCGACATCGCCGAGCTTGCCTACAGCGAGCCCGACGATGTGATCAAGGCGCTCGACATGGCGGAGACCAAGGTCTTTACCGTCGCCGAACAGCGGGTCACCGACAGCACGCGGACGATCGAGGAGCTGCTGCCGGAGGTGATGGACCGCCTCCAGGAGACATACGACCGCGGCGACATCATCACCGGCGTCCCGACCGGCTACACCGACCTCGACGAGCTGCTGTCGGGGCTCCAGCCGAGCGCGCTCTACATCGTCGGTGCACGCCCTGCGATGGGCAAGTGCGTGGCCTTCGACACGCCCGTCGTCGACACCGCCACGGGCGAGGTGATCACGGCGCTCGAGCTGATGGAGCGCGCCGAGCGCTCCGACGCCGCCACGCTGCCGGCGCTGGGGGCCGACGGGCGGCTGACGTGCGCAGACGTGTCGCACTGCCTCGCCGACGGCCTCAAGCCAGTGCTGCGTGTCGCAACGCGGAGTGGACGTTCTGTCGTGGTCACGCACACCCATCCGCTGCTGACGGCGAGTGGCTGGCGTCCGGCGGGGG
>DASQTR010000627.1:0-8735 GCA_035641795.1 Ilumatobacter sp. | reverse complement strand
CGCGGCCGTCGACGATGCCCCCCGCGGCCAGCGCCGGTATCTGCACCGCATCGACGACTGCCGGCACGAGCACCATGGTGGCGACGTAGCCCGTATGGCCGCCGCCCTCTGTGCCCTGGGCCACGACGAAGTCGGCGCCAGCCGCTTGCGCCTGCTCGGCACGCGACACTGAGCCCACCAAACAGAAGACGGCGATTCCGCGTGCGTGGCAGTCGTCGACGAACGATGCCGGCGCGTCGAACGTGAGCACGACCGCGGCTGGGCGCTCGGCGAGCACGACCTCGACCTGATGCGCGACGGCGCCCGGCGTCAGCATCGGCTCGACGCCGCGCAGCTTGTCGCGTTCGTCGGCGCTGAGGTGCTCCCACCGTCGACGCACCGGTTCCCAGTCCTCCACCGAGTCGTCGAGCAGTGACGGCGGCACCAGGAGGTTGACCGCGAACGACGCGGCAGTCAGTTCGCGGATGGCGCGGATCTCCGCGCGCAATGCATCGGCGAGATAGCTCACTCCGCCGAGGCAGCCCATGCCGCCTGCCTCGCTGACAGCAGCCACGAGCGGCGCCTGAGCGACGCGTGCCATGCCGGCCGACATCACCGGGTGCTCGATGTCGAATCGATCGGTGAGTGCGGTCTTCATCGACTGTCCTGTGTGAGCAGCGCTTTGAGCTGGCGGCGGTCGACCTTGCCGGTCGCGTTGCGTGGCAGGTGCCGGACGACGACGATACGGGGCCGCTTGTAGCCGGCGAGTGCCGCCGTGCAGTGGGCGTCGACCTCCTCGATGTCGACGCGCTCGATGCCGGCTCCAGCCACCACGGCCGCGACGACCTCTTCGCCGTTGACCGCGTCTGGCATACCGACGACGGCCGCCTCCCCCACCTGCGGATGGCGAACGAGCACCGCCTCGACCTCGGCCGGGGAGACGTTGGCCCCGGCGCGGATTATGACGTCGCTCAGCCGCCCCAGCACACGCACGTATCCGTCAGGGTCGATCTCGACGAGGTCACCGGTGCGGTACCAACCGTCGTCGGTCAACGAAGCCGCGGTCATCGCCGGATCCTCCCAATAGCCCAGCATGAGCGCCGGCCCGCGCACCCAGGCCTCGCCGCCCTCACCGATGCGCAGCTGCGCCTGGGGCACGACACGGCCCGCGCTTCCCGGCCGGGGCAGCGGGTCGACGGTCGGGTCGTAGGTGACGACGGGGAAGCACTCGGAGGCGGCGTACACATCGTGCACGGGGCAGCCGGTGAGCTGCAGCCAACGTCCGAAGGCGACCTCGTTGCGCGGTTCACCACCGGAGATGCACAGACGCAGGGTGTCTGGCCGCGGCACGCCCGCGTCGTTCTCCATCGCCTCGACCATCCTCACGAACATGGTCGTCACGCCGGCGAAGAACGTGACGTCGTGGGCGGCGAACCCGGCCAGCAGCGAGCGTGGGTCGCTGCGGCCGAACAGCACCACGCGGCCTCCGGCGGTCAAGGTCGCCATCGAGGTCGTCACCAACCCGAACGCCCAAGCCAACGGCATGGAGACGAGGTTGACGTCGTCGGCACCGAGGTGCCACACGGCGGCATAGGCGCGGGCAGCGGCGAGCAGCCCGCGATGTGAATGCATCACCGCCTTGGGGCGCGCCGTCGAGCCGGACGTGTAACAGATCAGGGCCAGACCGTCGGCGTCCACGACCGACGTGTGGTCAGCGGTTCCGGTCGGCAACCCACCGATCTCGCCTGCGGCATCGAGTGTGAGCAGCGGCACGTCGACCGCGTGCGCCGCCGGTTCGAGGGTGGGCAGCACCGATTCGCCGGCGACGACGACCGCTGGCCGGGAGTGGCCAAGCGCGTACTCGAACTCGGCAGTCGTCGAGGACGGGTACACCGTCACGAGCGTCGCCCCCGACCGCCAGACTGCGAACGCCGTCGCCAGGTGCGACACCGAGTTCTCGGCTATCACTACGACGCGCGGCGCGGCGCCGAGCTGCAACGCCGCCAAACCCGCGGCAACCCGTGCGACACGCGCCTCGAGATCGCCGTACGTCAGGGAAACGGTCGAGTCGACCAGCGCCACCGCGCCGGGCGTCGCACGCGCCCACTCGGCCAGGCATGCCTCGAACGTCGCCGCCATCAGGCCGCTTCGGCACGGCTGAACATCACGACCCATTGCCCGTCCTGGCAGATCTCACCGTGCTGGTTCAGGACCGACACATCGAAGGTCACGATCCCCCGGTCGCCCTTGCTCGTGGGCCGTGTGGCGGCGACGGTCTGGTGGACGTGGATCGTGTCGCCGATCCGCACCGCGGCCTTGAGATACCACGTCATGCCGAGGAACGCGATCGCCGTGCCTTCCTTGATCCCCAGCCGTGACTCGAGCCCGGTGGCGATCGCGAACACGCCCGGACCGTGGAAGATCCTCCCTCCGAACTGCGTCTTCCTCGCGAACTCCTCGTCGGTGTGGAGCGGGTTGAAATCGCCCGAGAGACCGGCGAAGAGCGACACGTCGGCCTCGGTGATCGTGCGCGCCGGGCTGTCCCACGACTGCCCGATCTCGAACTCGTCGAAGTACATCCCGCCTGGGCGAGCAGTCGATGACACGTGGGCGCCTCCAGTTGCACGTGGACGTCGTGACCCGGACGTCATTGACATGGACGTCGTTCGACATGGACGTCGTCGCGATCGGCTGACGTTACATCGCCGCAGGTTGCGACGACGCCCCGACCGCTCACCTAACATCGCCGCGTCCACGCCAGGTCGCGTGAGCCCTAGGGGGTCCCATGGCACGTATCTGCTTCCTCAACCCGTTCGGAACCGACAGCTACGACGAGTTGATCGACACGACCCTGCGACCGTCGTTGCAAGGCTCGACCGACGTCGAGATCCGGCACCTCGCGCACGCCCCGCGCAACATCGACTACTACGCCCCGAAGCACCTCGCCGAGACCGAGATCATGATGGCCGCGGTGGCGGCGGAGCGCGACGGCTTCGACGCCTTCGTCATCGGTTGTTGCTACGACCCGGGTCTCACGCAGTGCCGTGAGCTGGTGAACATCCCGGTGGTCGGGCCGCTCGAGGCATCGGTGATGCTGTCTCGGCTGTTCGGCCATTCGTTCGCGGTGGTGACCGACCACTTCAAGGCGGTGCCCGAGCTTCGCGACCGCGTCCGCCTGTACGGCCTGGAAGGCAACTGTCGCGCGGTCGATGCCATCGACTGGTTCGTCACAGACATGGTGCTCGACCCGATGACGGTCGCCAAGGACACCTACGTCAAGGTGCAGGATGTGATGCGCAGCACCGGCGCCGAGACGGTGGTCATCGGCTGCACGATCGTGTCGGCCTGCTACGAGCTCGCCGTCCTCCGCGGCGACGCAGATCTCGCTGCGCTCTCGGTCATCAACCCCAATGTGATGGCGGTCAAGCTGGCCGAGATGTTCGCGGACCTGGCGGCCACGAAGCAGTACCGGATCAGCCGCGTCGGCTACTACCAGCAGCACACCAGCCACGACGCCGACGAGGCACTCGAGATCATGGGCCTGCTGAGCGCTAGGTCGGCCACCGATCCGACGAGCCCATCATGAGGGTCGTCGTCGTCGGGGGTGGGCTGGTTGGCACTGCCACCGCCTACTTCGCCGCCCGGGAGGGGATGCAGGTCACCCTGCTCGAGCAACGCCACACCGGCTACGGCGCATCGGGCCGCAACCCGGGATTCGTCTGGCTCCACTGCCGCAACCCCGGATGGGGGCTCGAGGTCTCGCTCGCCGGTCGTGCGCTGTACGACGAGCTCGCGCGTGAGCTACCGCAATCGTTCGAGTTCCGCGCCGAGGGGGGCGTGATCTACTTCAAGACCCCCGAACAGGGCGTCGTGTTCGAAGAGTTCGTCAAGGCGCGCCAAGCCGACGGGCTCGACATGGAGTTGATCGACGGCAAGGCGGTGCGTGAGCTCGTCGGCCCGATCCGCCCGGACGTTCTGGGCGCCAGCTTCTGCACCAACGACGCCCAGATCAACACGCCGACCGTCGTGGACGCGCTCGCCGCCGGAGCACGCGCCGAGGGCGTCGACGTCCGCGAGGGCGTCGAGGTGACGGCGCTCGTGGAGAGCGACGGCAGCGTCGTCGGGGTCGACACGAACCAAGGTCGCATCACGGCCGACATCGTCGTGATCGCCACCGGGGCTTGGACACAAGCGTTGCTCGCCGAGCACGGCATCGATGCACAGATCGGGATCGAACGGTTGCAGGTGCTCGCCACCACGCCCCGCCCGATGGACATCCGGCCCGTCGTCTACGGGCCGTTGGCCGCCAAGCAGTACGCCCTGTTCACCGGTCTCGCGTCGTGGAAGCTCGACGACTTCCTTGCGCCGTACGAGACGGAGACCGGTAACTGGATGCTCCAGCTGGTGTCGCAGCGCGCCAACGGCGAGACGCTGATCGGGTGCCCGATGGACTACCCCACCGGCATCACTCATGACGTCACGCTGAAGGGGCTCCGTGATATCTCGCTGGCGATCATCGACGACTTCCCTGGACTGCGCGACGTCGCCATCGACCGCATGTGGGCGGGGGTGCTGCCGTTCACGTCCGACCAACACCCCATCGTCGACTTCGTACGCCCGGGCCTGTTCCTCGCCGCAGGCCACATCTTCGGCAACGCCGCCGGTCCGATGACCGGCAAGCTCGTCAGCCAGATGCTCGCCGGGCGCCAGCCGGAGATCGACATGTCCGCCTGTCGCTGGGATCGCGCCCTCGGCTCGGTCGCCGGGGGCGAATCGATGCACTGGTGAGTAGCGCCCTCCTCGAGCCGGAACACATCGCCATCCGGGAGGCCGTGTGGACGTTCGTCGAGCGCGAGGTCGTGCCAACCGCCGCCGCCCGCGAGCGCGCCGACGAATACCCGGCGGACCTGTTGCCGGCGCTCGCCGAGCTCGGCGTGCTGGGCATGACGATCCCGGCCGAGATGGGGGGAAGCGGCCTCGACCTGGTCGCCTTCGCGCTGGTGTTCGAGGAGCTGGCGCGCGGCTGGATGGGACTGGCGAGCGTGGTCGGGTCATCGGCCAGCGGCGCGTGGCTGATCGCGCGCTACGGAACGGACGCGCAGCGGGCGCGATACCTCGCAGGTCTCGCCGCCGGGCAGCGGATGAGCGGTATCGCGCTCACCGAACCCAGCGCCGGCACCGACCTCAAGGCGGTCAAGCTCGCCGCCACTCGGCGCGGCGACGACTACGTCGTATCAGGCACCAAGACGATGATCACCCAGGCGGCGCACGCCGACCCGTTGCTGGTGTTGGCCGTCACCGATACGGGCGCCTCGCCGCGGCATCACGGCATGAGCCTGCTCGCCGTTGATCGCGACACGCCGGGATGCAGCGTCACGAGCACGATCGGCAAGCTCGGTCACCGCGGCGTCGAGCTGTGCGAGGTCACCTTCGACGGGGCCTGCGTGCCCGCGGAGAACCTGCTCGGCGGCGAGGAGGGGCGAGGACTGCACCAGATGCTGTCCGCGCTGGACCGGGGGCGAATCTACATGGCCGCCTCCAGCGTCGGGATCGCCCGCGCTTCGCTCGAGTCAGCCGCGCGTTACTCGATCGAGCGTGAAGCGTTCGGAAAGCAGATCGCCCAGCATCAGGCGATCAAGCTCAAGCTCGCCGACATGACCATCCGCGTCGAGGCGGCGCGGGCGTTGACCCTGGACGCGGCGCGGATGCTGGACGGCGGCGGCCCGGCGGGAGCGCAAGCGGCGATGGCCAAGGTGTTCGCCTCGGAGACCGCGATCCACTGCTCGATGGAGGCGATGCGGGTGCTCGGCGGCTACGGATTCACGATCGACTTCCCCGTCGAGCGCTACTACCGGGATGCTCCGTTGATGGCGATCGGTGAGGGCACGAACGAGATCCTGCAGTTGCTCGTGGCCGACCATCTGCTGCGCGACATGGGGCACACCGCATGAGCACATGGCAAACCTCCGTGAGCCGAGTCGACGACGGCAAGGTGCTCATCCGCGGGTACGACCTGGAGGCGTTGATCGGAGGCCAGTCGTTCACGGCGTCGTGCTTCCTGCTGCTCCGCGGCCGGCTGCCGTCACCAGCCGAGGAGCGCGCCCTCGACGCCGTGCTGAACGCGGTCCTCGACTACGCGCTGCTCAAGCCCGGCACCGTCGCCGCCCGCTACGCCGTCTCCGCCAATCCAAGCATGGTCGCCGGGCTTGCCGCTGCCGTGCTCTCTGTGGGGTCCTACACGCTGGCGCCCGAGGACACCGCTCGTTTCGCGCTCGCCGGCTACGAACGGCACCTGGCGGCGGGCACATCGCTGGCCGAGACCGCGCGTGCGATCGTCGCCGACGTGCGCGCCCGCAAAGAGCGCATCCCTGGTGTCGGCCACCCGCTGTTCAAGGGCGTCGATCCGCGAGCCCAGAAGCTCAAGCAGGTCGCAGTCACCGAGGGGCTATGGAGCGAGCGTGCGGACCTGTTCGAGCGCGTCCACCGCGCCTTCGTCGACGACATCGGCAAGCCGGACATCCCGATCAACGACGTCGGCATGATGGCGGTCGTGATGCTGGAGCTGGGGTTCACGCCCGAGGAGATGACCGGCCTTGCGGTGCTCTCGACGCTGCCCGGCGTCATCGCACACGTCTCGGAGGAGCTCGGTTCCGGCCGGCGAATTCGCACGGTGCCCGACGACCAGGTCGACTACACCGCGGTCGAGCCGCGCGACTTCGCCGCCGATCGGTCGCCGGCCGCCACGGACACATCACAACACGTCACGTCGCATCATGGAGGATCACAACAGGGAGGGCCGGCATGACCGTCAGGTCCGTCGCGGTGACCGGGGGCGGCTCGGGTATCGGACGCGCGATCGCGCTTGCTTTCGCGGACGCCGGTCATCCGGTGCACATCGGCGACATCTCCCAGGCGCGCGCCGACGAGACCGTGGCATCTGCAGAGGCTGACGCCGGCCGGCTGCGCGCGCACGTGCTCGACGTAACCGACGTCGCCGCGGTCGAGGCCTTCACCCGCGCCGCGGACGAAGATCCGGATGGCGACGGTCTCGGCGTGTTCGTCAACTGCGCCGGTGTCTTCGACGGCTACGCCGGCATCGACGAGACCTCGCCGGAGCTCTGGCGACGGATCGTCGAGGTCAACCTGACGGGGTGCTTCCACGGATGCAAGTGCGCGGCTCGCGCGCTCGCGGCTCGTGGCGGCGGGCGGATCATCAACGTCGGCTCGGTCGCCGGCCGCCACGGTGGCGCCGACGGCGTGGCCTATGCAGCGTCGAAGGCGGGCATCGAGGGCATGACGCGACGGCTGGCGATCGACGTCGGACGCCGGAACATCACCGCCAACGTCATCGCGCCCGGCGTCATCAACACCGACATCCGGGCCAACTCGGCGGAGGTGCTGGGCGACCTGGTCGACGTCAACCGCGGCATCGGGACCTCGAGCGACAAGATGGATTACCTGATTCCGGTCGGTCGCACCGGACGGCCCGACGAGGTGGCGGCGATGGCGCTGTTCCTCGCCAGCGACGCAGCGGCGTACGTGACCGGTCAGGTGCTGTACGTCGACGGCGGCTGGGACGCCACGTAGTGCCGCTCGCCCTGCCGTCGGGGAAGCGGCTGGCCGTCTCGATCGGTGCCGACTTCGACGCCCACTGCCTGTGGATGGGCACGTTCGGGCTGAGCTCGCCGGGCTACTTATCGCGTGGCGAGTTCGGCGCCGAGGTCGGCGTACCACGGCTTCTCCGCCTGTTCGACGAACACGACCTGCGCACGACGTGGTGCATCCCGTCGCACACGCTGCGCACGTTTCCGGGCCGGTGCGCCGAGATCGTCGAGCGCGGCCACGAGATAGCCGCCCATGGCTGCTACCACGAGCAGGTGCCGAAGCTCGACGCCACCGAGGAGCGGCGGTTGCTGGCCTTGCAGGTCGCGGACCACGAGCGACTCGTCGGTCGCCGGCCGCTCGGGTACCGCTCGCCGGCGTGGGACTTCTCGGACGCGACGCTCGGCCTGCTCGAGGAGTTCGGATTCGTGTGGGACTCGTCGCTGATGGGCCGCGACTTCGAGGCCTACCGCCCACGGCCGGTGATCACCGTCGACCGCGAGCAAGGCAACACGTTCGGCGCGCCGAGCACGTTGGTCGAGCTGCCGGTGTCGTGGTTTCTCGACGACTTCCCGGCGCTGGAGAACCTGCCGCGCAGCCCGGCGATGGGTGCCACCGACGTGCTGTACACGCGGTGGAAGGATCACTTCGACTTCGCCTACGGGCGCGTGCCGGGCGGTGTGTTCGTACTGACGGTCCACCCGCAGACGATCGCCAGGGCGCACGCGTTCATGATGTTCGAGCGCTTCCTCGATTATGTCGCCGGTCACGACGGGGCGTGGATGACAACCCTCAGCGAGATCGCAGCAAGTTACATCGACGATTGACGCACCGGTCTGGACACCGAGCGTTGGCTCGGGTGCACGGCGCCCAGTCTCCGCGTGATCTCACTCTCAAGGCTCGGTGTCAGACACCGACGAGTCGTTGTCAGACACCGCGTTGGGCGACGCCGGTTTCGTAGGCGATCATCACCAGCTGGGCGCGGTCTCGGGCATCGAGTTTCATCAGCAGCCGGCTGACGTGCGTCTTGACCGTGGCATGGCTGACGAACAGCCCGGCCGCAATCTCGGCGTTCGACTGACCCTTGGCTACCAGCTCGAGTACCTCGCGCTCACGGTCGGTGAGCTGATCGAGGGCGGCGGTGGCGGCGGTGG
>DASQTR010000626.1:0-24941 GCA_035641795.1 Ilumatobacter sp. | reverse complement strand
CGTCGAGCAACTCGTGCGTGGCGGCGGTGACCACCGCGACCGCCCGTTCGAACGCCGCTCCGGTTGCTTCAGACGGCTTCTGAACGCCGCTCACCTTGCGCACGTACTGCCGCGCCGCGGCCTCGATCTCCTCGTCAGTGGCAACGGGCTGGAGCCCGCGCAGCGTGGTGATGTTCCGGCACATGCACATGACGGTAGTCCGCGATCCTCGGCGCCGCGCCGCGGCTCTACCGCTCATTGTGTTGTGCCGGACGCCGTACGTGTGATCTGATCGATGGCATGCCGGTCACGTCCACGCCACGACCGACAGGTGTGGAACGCCCGCCACGGTGAGCCGCGAGGCGATCGTCGTGGGCTCGGGGCCGAACGGACTCGTGGCGGCGCTGGTGTTGGCTCGCGCCGGATGGGGCGTCACGGTGCTCGAGGCAGCGGCAACACCCGGTGGCGGCATGCGTACCGAGCAGCTGACGCTGCCCGGCGTGCTGCACGATGTGTGCTCCGCGATTCATCCCTTGGCTGTCGGCTCACCGGCCTTTCGCGAGCTCTCCGTGGGCGAACGCGTCCTCGCCGACCACGGTCTCGAATGGGTGCATCCCGAGGTGCCCCTGGCTCACCCGCTCGACGGCGGCCGGACGGTGATGCTCACACGCGACGTCGCCGCGACGGCTGACGGTCTCGGCCCGGACGGTCCGGCCTACCGGCGCCTGTTCGACCCCCTCGTCGAGGCCGGCTTCGAGCTCACCGACGGCCTTCTGTCGCCGTTCCAGATCCCGCCCCACCACCCACTGACGCTGGCGCGCTACGGCGTAACCGGCATCCGCGGCGCGCAAGCCGTCGCCCGTCGCCGGTTCACGGGCGACGAGGCGCGGGCACTCTTCGCCGGCCTGTCGGGCCATTCGATCCTGCCGCTCGACAAGGCCGTAACTGCAGGCTACGGACTCATGCTCGGCGTGCTCGCCCACGTCGTCGGCTGGCCGATGGCCCGCGGCGGATCCCAGCGGATCGCCGACGCGCTGGTGGGCCTTCTGGCAGACGCCGGCGGCCGCGTGGAGTGCCGGACTCGCGTCGTCTCGCTCGCGGAGCTGCCCGCCGCCGACGCCATCCTGTTCGACGTCACGCCACGACAGCTGCTGGCGATCGCGGGCAACGCCCTGCCGCAGCGCTATCGCGCGTCGCTCAGCCGCTTCCGTTACGGCCCGGGCGTGTTCAAGGTCGACTGGGCACTCGGCGGCCCGATCCCCTGGACCAACGACGACGTCGCCCGCGCCGCGACCGTCCACCTCGGCGGCACGCTCGACGAGGTCGTCGCCGCCGAGGCCGCCCCGCACCGCGGCGAGCACGCCGAGCGACCGTTCGTGCTGCTCGCCCAGCAGTCGCTGTTCGATACCGACCGTGCGCCCGCCGGCACGCACACAGCATGGGCCTACTGCCACGTGCCGAACGGGTCGACGCTGGACATGACCGACCGAATCGAGGCCCAGGTGGAGCGCTTTGCGCCGGGCTTCCGCGAACGGATCGTCGCCCGCCACGTGATGGGCACCGGCGACATCGAGCGCCACGACGCCAACTACGTCGGCGGCGACATCAACGGTGGGAGCGGCGACCTGCGCCAGTTCTTCGCCCGCCCGACGCTCGGCCTGCACCCGTGGCGTACGCCGCTCGACGGCATCTATCTGTGCTCGAGCAGCACGCCCCCGGGCGGGGGCGTGCACGGCATGTGCGGTTGGCACGCCGCCCACGAGGTGCTGCGCCGACACCGATGAGGCGATCGCCTACATCAACCGCATGCATCAACGCGGACGAGTGTCTCGTCGCCACACCGACCGCTGCGGTTCATCCCGATCGGCGTGGCACATGGCACATCCGATGTGACCAAACGCGCTCAGCCCTTGCACACTTTTGCGAATACGTTCGACCTACGCGCAGTAGTACATGGAGGATTCATCGATGACGCTTGCAGTCGAGGCGCAACAGCTCGTCAAGCACTTCAGTGGCAAGGACGGCGAGGTCGACGCCGTGCGCGGCGTCGACCTTGCCGTGGCAGCGGGCTCGGTTTTCGGTTTTCTCGGACCCAACGGTGCCGGCAAGTCGACAACGGTCAAGATGCTGACGACGTTGATGACGATCACATCCGGGACGGCCCGTGTGGCCGGCATCGACGTGAGAGCCGATCCGTACCGCGCTCGACGCAGCATCGGCGTCGCGCTCCAGGAGGCAGGGCTCGACCCGCGCCAGACCGGCCGTGAGCTGCTCACGCTCCAGGGCCGGCTGTTCAAGCTCTCCGCGCGTCGCGCCGCCGAGCGCGCCCGGGAACTGCTCGCACTCGTCGAGCTCGAAGACGCCGCTGACCGTCGGGTAAAGGGTTACTCGGGCGGCATGAAGCGCCGCCTCGACCTGGCGTCGGCATTGGTGCACGAGCCCGACGTGTTGTTCCTCGACGAACCGACCACGGGGCTCGACCCCGCAAGCCGGCTGACCGTGTGGGAGGAGGTGCGGCGCATCAACCAGCGCGGCACCACGGTCTTCCTCACCACCCAGTACCTCGAGGAGGCCGACCAGCTGTGCGATCAACTGGCGATCATCGACGCCGGCCTGATCGTCAGGGAGGGAACGCCCGCGGAGCTCAAGTCCGACCTCCAGCAACGACTCCGCAGCGAGGAGGAACCGACTCTCGACGACGTGTTCCTCGACGCGACGGGACGCACCCGCGAACGCGTCGCCGGCGACGTCCAGGAGGTCCGCTGATGTCGATCGCATCCGAGTCGACGATCCTCGGCGAGCGCGCGCTGCGGGAGACGTTGCGCACGCCTGATTCACTCATCCCCACACTGTTCATCCCGCTCTTCTTCCTGGTCGTCAACACCGGCCAGGCGGCTCGGATCTTCCCCACGGACGACACACCGTTCCTCCGCGGTCAGAACTACGCCGCCTTCCAGTTGCCGGTGTCGATGCTGCTGGCGGCGTCGTTCGGCAGTGCCGCCTTGTACCTCGTCGAGGAGATCGAGGGCGGCTACTTCGACAAGCTGCGGGCCACGCCGATCTCGCGCTCCGCGATCGTGCTCGGCCGCCTGTACTCCGAGTTCGTGAAGAGCATCGCGATCACCACGGCGATGGTCTTGATCGCCTGGCCGTTCGGGATCCACATCGAGAGCGGCGTCATCGGCTACGTGCTGCTGGTGCTGATGATCGCCTTCTGGGCGGTGGTGTTCAGCGGCTTCATGCAGCTGATCGCGTTGAAGACGCGCAGCGCGGCAGCGACCAACGCCGGGAGCCTGATCTTCTTCCCGTTGCTGTTCCTGACCCCCAACTTCGTCCCGCGTGACATGCTGACCCGGCCGATGGAGATCGCGGCGACGCTCAACCCCGTGACATACGTGATGGAGGCGGCCCGTTCGTTGATCCTCGAAGACCTCGAATGGGCGACGATCGGCAAGGGTTTCCTCGTCGTCGCCTGCGCGATGGCACTGATGCTGTTCCTCAGCGTGCGGACGATCAACAAGTACGACTGACGCCAGGAAGACCTGGCCTCTCGGAGCCGCCTAAGGTGGCGCGCCGTGCGGATGGACGTCGACCCGTTCGCCGAGTCGGTGCTGGCCGACCCGGTGATGGTGCATGCGTCGATCCGCGAGGCAGCGCCGGCGGTGTGGGTGCCCAAGTACCAGGCCTGGTTCGTCGGCCGCGACGCCGAGGTGCGTGAGGCACTCAACGATTGGCGACGCTTCTCATCCGCGTTCGGGGTGGGTCTGCGTGACATCCAGCGCGACGGTTCATGGCAGAAGCCGAGCGTGATCCTGGAGGTCGACCCACCGGACCACACCGTCACACGCCGCGTGCTCAACCGCATCCTCTCGCAGAAGGCGATGCGCACGATGCGCGCCGACTTCGAGCGCTTCGCGTCGGCGCTCGTGGACGAGCTGGTGCAACGCGGCGAGTTCGACGCCGTCCAGGATCTTGCATGGCGCTTCCCGGCGACGGTGCTGCCCGACGCGGTGGGGATCACGAGCGAGGGGCGTGAGCACCTCTCGCTCTACAGCGCGATGTACTTCAACAACCGGATTCCGGGGAACCGGCTCGCGGACGAGAGCACCGTCGCCGCCGGCGATGCGGGAAGCCTCGACTGGGTGGCGATGGCGTGCAGCCGCGAGCACCTCACTCCGGGCGGTTTCGGGGCCCAGATCTTCGCCGCCGTCGATGCCGGCGAGATCGACGAGGGCACAGCTTCAACGCTCGTGCGCACGTTCCTCGGCGGCGGTGTCGACACGACGGTGCTCGGGCTCGGCAGCATGCTGATGCTGCTCGCCACCAACCCGCCGCAATGGGACAAGTTGTGCGGTCAGCCCGACCTCGCGCGGGCGGCGTTCGACGAGACGCTGCGCCTGGCCCCGCCGGCGCCGATGATCGGACGCACGACGACGGGCCCGACGGAACTGGGCGGCGTGTCGCTCGGCCCCCGTGAGAAGCTGTTCCTGCTGGTGGGTGCCGCGAACCGCGACCCGCGCCGGTGGGACGATCCAGACGAGTTCGAGATCACGCGCAACACTGCCGGGCAGTTGGCGTTCGGCCTCGGGCCGCACTTCTGCGTCGGGCATGCGGTCGCCCGGCTCGAGGCGGAGGTGGTGCTGGCGGCGCTGATCGAACGCGTCGAGCGGATCGAGATCTGCGGCGAGCCGGTGCCGGAGCTGAACAACTGGCTGTACGGGCCGCGCCACCTACCGGTCACCGTCACGCCCCGCACCTAGCGTGGTTCGCTGCCGGGCGCATGCCCGTTTTCGTTCCGATCGTGTCCGTATCCTGTGGGCGTGTCCGTAGGCCGTTCCCATCGCACGCTTCGTGAAGTCGTGTCCGACGAGATCCGACAGATGATCATCGCCGGCGACTTGGCGCCGGGCGAGCGACTGTTCGAGGACCGGCTCGCCGAGCAACTCGGGGTCTCGCGCAACCCGGTCCGTGAGGCGCTGCGTGCACTCGAGGGAACCGGTCTGGTCGAGGTTCTGCCGCGCCGCGGCGCCTACGTCAGCCGTTTCGAGCCGCACCGCGCCCGCCAGCTGCTCGAGCTGCGGTCAGTGCTGGAGTCGTACGCCGCGGAGATGGCGGCTCGAAACCGCACGGACGACGATCTGCTGGCGATGCGCGAGTGCATCGAGCACGGGCGCAAGGCGACTGCGGAGAACGACGTCGTGCTCGCCGCCGGTTACCACCGCGACTTCCACAAGCTGATCGAGCGCGCCTCGAAGAACGAGTATCTCGAGCCGGCGGTGGCGCCGCTCCGCCACCAGACGGAGATGGTGTTCTCGATGCTGGTCGATACGCGTGGTGTGACCGGGTGGGACGAGCACGAGCGGATCCTCGAGGCGATCGAGCGACAAGACGTCGACGCCGCACGGCATTCGACGATGCATCACATGGGCTCGGTGCTGCACGACCTGTCGATGAGCTCGCACGCCGACACTTCGCCCGCAGACACCATGCCCGCCGACACCATGCCCGCCGACACCATGCCCGCCGACAGCCCGCACGGCGACTGATGCCGGCGGCGTCCGCCGTCGACGTCGATGTGATCGTCGTCGGCGCCGGCATCGCCGGTGCGTCAGCAGCGGCTGAGCTCTCGGCCACGAAGCGCGTCGTGCTGATCGAGCGCGAGACGTTGCCGGCTCAGCATGCGTCAGGCCGCTCGGCGTCGGTGTTGTCCGAGACGTCGGGGCACCCCGCGGTGTGCGCACTCGCTCGGCTCAGCCGCGCGTTCTTCGAGTCGCCACCACCGGGCTTCGCCGACCACTCGCTGCTGCGCCCGCGGGGGCTCGTGTGGGTCGGCGAGGAGACCGACACGGCCCTGCTCGACGAGTTGGCTGCTCGGGCCGTACGCGTCGCACCCGGCTCACGCCGGCTGTCGCCGTCGGACGTACACGCGCTCCTTCCGTCGTTCGCCGAGCGTGCCATCGCCGGCGGCGGCGTGCACGAACCTGAGGCGATGGCGATTGACGCGGCGGCAGTGATCGACGGCTGTCTCCGTGCGCTGCGCGCCAACGGAGGACGCCTGGCGACCGGCGCTGACGCCGTGATGCTCCGTCGCGGTGAGGTGTGGACGGTCACCACTCCCGCCGGTGAATGGCGGGCGCGGCATGTCGTCGACGCCGCCGGCGGGTGGGCCGATGTCGTCGCCTCGCGCGCCGGTGTCACTCCGCTCGGTCTCGTCGCGATGCGCCGCACGGCGGCGATCGTGCCGGCGCCGGACGAGGTCGCGGGATGGCCGCTCGTGATGGACGTCGCCGGTCGCTACTACTGCGAGCCCGAGACGGGCGGCCTCTTGATCTCTCCCGCGGACGAGACGCCGCTCGACCCGTGCGACGCGCAACCCGAGGAGCTCGACGTCGCGCTCGCACTCGAGCGGGTCCGCGACGCCAGCGGTCTTCCGCTCCGATCGGTGCGGCGGGCGTGGGCCGGGTTGCGCACTTTCGCAGCCGACCGGATTCCGGTGCTCGGTGAGGACCCGGCGGCTCCCGGTTTCTGGTGGCTCGCCGGTCAGGGTGGGGCGGGGATCAAGACCGCGCCGGCGATGGCTCGGCTGTTGGCCATCGCGATGGACGGCGGGCCGTTCCCCTCGCAGGCTCTCGAGCTGGGCGTGAGCCCGGACGTGCTCAGCCCCGCGAGATTCCGAGTTGTGTGAGCACCCTCAGACTCGTCGACCCCGCGCTACCACCACCTGCCACGCCATGCGCGCGGCGACGAACAGCAGCAGACATGCGAACAAGACGTTCGACGTCTTCTCCGACATGCCGACGGCGATCTTGCCGCCGACGAACGCCGACACGACGCCCGCCAATCCGAGGATCACCGCCACGCGCAGGTCGACGTTGGCGTTCTTGCGGTTGCGCCACGTCCCGATGATCGACGTCGGCACGATCATCGCCAGCGATGTGCCCTTGGCCACCGCAGCTGGAATCCCGTAGCCGACGACCATGGCCGGGACGACGAAGATGCCGCCACCGACGCCGAGCAGTCCGGCGAGCACACCGGTGATCAATCCCACGAGGATCAGCGTCAGAACCGTCGCCGCGTCCAGCGCTCCGCGCCCCGCCGCGTCACTGTGGTCGAAAAGCAACCGCAAGGCGGTCGCGACGAGTAGCACCGCGAACGCGATCGCCAGCGTGTCGTGCGGCAGGCGGTGCAAAATGTGGGTGCCGACCACGGCGCCGAACACGGCCCCGACCGCCAGCAGTGCGCCGACCTTCCAGTCGACCTTGTCCTCGAGTGCATAGCTCGTGAGGCTCGCGATCGCGATCGGCAGGACGGAGGCCAACGACGTGCCGTGGGCCAGTCGTTGCGTGAAGCCGAGCAGCAGCACTAGCGCCGGCACGATCAGGATCCCGCCGCCGACGCCGAACAGCCCCGACAAGAACCCGGCCACCAAGCCGACGAGCACGACGCGCACGACACGCGTCGACGGTGCCCGCTCGGTGACGGTGGCGTCCGTGATCGGCGCGGTGACCATCGCTTCGCTCGGATCGTTCACATTGCTCCGGATGTTCGGGGGTCGCGTCAGCGCGCGAAGCAGGCGACGAAGTGACCGGGCGCCTTCTCCTCCAGCGGTGGCGAGGCGCCGAGGCACCGATCGTGCACCAGTGGGCAGCGTGACTGGAACCGGCAGCCGGGTGGCGGGTCGACGGGATTGGGCACCTCGCCGGTCAGGATGATCCGGCGGCGGGCGCGCTGGGCCGGCGGATCCGGAATCGGGACGCTCGACAGCAGCGCCTCGGTGTACGGATGGAGCGGGTGCTCGTAGACCTGCTCGGTCGGCGCCAGCTCGACCAGATAGCCCGCGTACATGATCGCGATGCGGTGGGAGATGTGGCGCACCACGGACAGGTCGTGGGCGATGAACAGGTAGGTCAGGCCGAGCTCTTGCTGCAGGTCTTGCATCAGATTCACCACTTGCGCTCTGACCGACACGTCGAGCGCAGACACCGGTTCGTCGGCCACGATGAACTCGGGACGCAGCGCCAGCGCGCGGGCGATGCCGATCCGCTGGCGTTGGCCGCCGCTGAACGCATGCGGGTAACGGTCGGCGGTGTCCTCCGGCAGCCCACAGCGCGAGAGCAGTGACTGCACCTCGTCGCGCGCGTGGTCGGCATCCTTCGCCAAGCCGTGCACGATGAGCGGCTCGGCGACCAGCTCGAGCACGTTCATGCGCGGGTTGAGGCTGGCGTACGGATCCTGGAACACGAGCTGCATCCGGCGGCGCAACAGTCGCAACTGCTTGCCCGTGACCTGTGTGATGTCCTCACCGTCGAACCGGATCGTGCCCGCCCACGGTTCGATCCGGCGCAAGACGGCGCGACCGAGCGTGGTCTTGCCTGAACCGCTCTCGCCGACCAGACCCAGCGTCTCGCCGCGCTGGATGTCGAGCGTGACGTCCTCGACGGCGTGGACGAACTGAAGCGTGCCGCCCCAGAATCCGGCGCGGCCGATCGGAAACCGAATCGTGAGGTGCTCGACGTCGAGCAGCGGCCGACGTGCACCCGGTTGCTCGCCGGCGCCTTGCGCAGCGAGCGTCGTAGTGCCGTGATCGCCAGCGGACTCAGGCACGGACGACCTCGAACGCCCGCCAGCACGCCGCGCGCCGACCGCCCTCGTACATCTTCAGGCCGGGCATCGCCTCGAGGCACTGCGTCACGGCGAGCGAGCAGCGCGCCGCGAACGGACATCCGACCGGCGGCGCCACGAGATCGGGCGGGGCACCGTCGATCGACACCAGCCGCGGCATGACGACGTCGAGCCGGGGTGTGCTGTTGAGCAGTCCAGCGGTGTAGGGATGGGCGGGGTTGCCGAACACCTCGTCAGCGCCGCCGACCTCGACCAGCTTGCCGGCGTACATGACGGCGACGCGGTCGCAGAGTCCGGCGACGACGCCAAGGTCGTGCGTGATCAGCAGCACGGCGAGGCCGAGCCGCTGCTGCAGGTCGGCGACGAGCTCGAGGATCTGGGCCTGGATCGTGACGTCGAGCGCGGTGGTCGGCTCGTCGGCCACCAGCAGCTCGGGCTCACATGCCAGCGCCATCGCGATCAGCACGCGCTGGCGCATCCCGCCCGACATCTCGTGCGGGTACTGCTTGGTGCGCTTGCTCGGGTTGGCGATGCCGACCAGGTCGAGCAGCTCGACCGCCCGCGCCTGCGCCTCCTTCTTCGAGCTGCCGAGGTGGCGGCGGCAGACTTCGGAAATTTGGGTGCCGACCGTGAACAGCGGGTTGAGTGACGTCATCGGGTCCTGGAAGATCATCGCGATCTCCTTGCCCCGCACACGTGCCAGCGTGTCGTCGGCGTCGTGCACGAGCGAGTCGCCCTTCCAGCGCACGTCGCCGCCGGTGATCCGACCGGGCAGCTCGATCAGCCCGAGCAGCGTCTGTGCGGTGACGGTCTTGCCCGAGCCGCTCTCACCGACGAGCCCGAGCGTCTCGCCGCGGTCGACATGGAACGTGACCCCGCGGACTGCCTGCACGACGCCGCGTCGGGTGAAGAAGTCGACACGGAGGTTCTCGACTTCGAGCAACGGCGCGGTGAGCATGCCCATACCGGCATCGTGCCCCACCTTGCGAGCGTCGTAGAAGTCGCCCCGGTCGGCGTCGGTCACAGTTCGGCACCTCCCTTGCTCTGGAAGTTGGAGGCGAAGCGCTTCTCGCGTTCCTGCGGGTCGAGCATCACCCGGAGCCAGCTGCTGAGCAGGTTGACCGCGAGCACCGTGAGGCTGAGCAGCAGACCCGGATAGATGATCAGCCACTGGTTGCCGAACAGCTCGTGGTCGCCGGCGCGGGCGATGTCGAGCCCCCACGTGACCCCGGGGTACTGGATGCCCAGCCCGAGGAAGCTGAGCGCTGCCTCGGCGAGGATGATGCGCGCGAACTCGAGCACGGCCAGCGTGGCGAGTGGCGTGAACAGGTTCGGCAGCACGTGCCGCACGACGACGCGGCGCGGCCGCGCCCCGACCATCTCGGCCGCTTCCACGAATGGTCGCTCGCGCACCGACAGCACGACGCCGCGTGTCATGCGGGCGTAGACCATCCAGCCGTTCAAGGCGAGGATGATGCTCACGGTCCAGACCGTGCCGCCGACCAGCGCGATCAGCAGCATCGCGAGCAGCAGGCCGGGGAACGAGACCTGCACGTCGACCCAACCCATCAGCCAGCGGTCGGCACGGCCACCCTTGTACCCGGAGATGAGGCCGATGGTGACGCCGAAGGTGCCAGCCACGACAACGACGAAGAGGCCGATGAACAACGATGTGCGGGCGCCGTACAGCAACCGCGAGAACACGTCGTAGCCCTGCCAGTCGGTGCCGACGGGATGGCTCCAGCTACCGCCGTTCCACACCGGCGGCGCCATCGCGTTGCTGAGATTGCCGGCGTTCGGGTCGTCGGGCGCGATCAGCGGAGCCAAGATCGCAGCGAGCAGCAGGATCACGAGGTAGATCGCGGAGACGAGGCCGAGCTTGTCTCGCACGAGCTCGCCGAACAGACCGCGCTGCGAGGCGGCAATCTCGTACGGCCTGCCTTCGAGCGACTCCTCGGCGTCGAGCGCCGCCTCTTCCTCGAGGTGCTGAGCGGTGTACTCGTCAGGCGCGGTCACGACTTTTCCTACGCGAGCTTCACGCGCGGGTCGAGCGCCTTGTAGCTGACGTCGATCGCGATGTTGATGATCACGACCATCAGCGCCACCACGAACACGATCGCCTGGATCAGGAAGAAGTCCTGGTTCTTGATCGCCGTCGTTGCCATGAAGCCGAGTCCGGGCCAGTTGAACACCGACTCCACGACGACCGTGTAGCCAGCCACGGCCCGGATGATCTCCCAGCCGAGCAGCGTCACGTACGGGATGCCCGCGTTTTTCAGCGCGTGCACCCCGAGGATGCGGCGACGACTCAGCCCCTTCGCCTTGGCGACCTTGACGTACTGGGAGTTGAGCTCGTCGATCATCGACGAGCGCACCACCATCGAGAGCCGGCCGACAGCCGGCAGCGCCAGGCAGATCGCGGGGAGGATGATGTTCTTCCATCCACCCGGCCCCGTCTCGAACCACTGCAGGCGCACGGTGAACGTGATCAGCAGGATGTAGCCGAGGAAGAACTGTGGCATCGACAATCCGACCAGACTGAGGGTCGTCAGCACTCGGTCGGTGGTCCCGCCCGGCTTCCGTGACGCGATGACGCCGAGCGGGATGCTGCACACGACCGCGATCAGCATCCCGACCCCGACCAGTTGCAAGGTGCGCGGCAAGTAGTCGAACACGACGTCGAGCGCCGGCGTGCCGCGTACGTAGGTGCTCTCGCCGAAGTCGCCGCGTGCGACGTCCTTCACGAATCGCCAGAACTGCTCGATGAGCGGGTCGTTGAGGCCGAGCGCCTCACGTCGCTCCTCGCGGTCCTCCTCCGTGGCGGAGAGGGGCAGCATGAACTTCACCGGGTCGCCGATCACCCGCGTGATGATGAAGACGAAGATCGTCACGCCGAAGATGACGGCGCCGCCTTGCGCAAGCCGGCGTGCGATGTATCGCCCCATGCTGCCACTCTCCTTCCAGGGCTTGGATCAGCCCGTGACCGACATCTCCTTCACCAGCAGCTTGGAGTCGACCCGCGGCGTCCATTGCATGCGCTCGGACATGCCGTACAGGTCCTCGTTGCTCACCAGGAACGTGAAGTAGGCGCCGTCGTAGGCGATCTTCACCGCCTCCTGGTAGATCGTCGCGCGCTCGTCAGGGTCGAGCGTCTCCTGTCCCTGGTGGACGAGATCGGTCAGCTGCTGATCGGAGTTCGACGCTCCGACACCGTCGCTGGCGTAATAGGTGTTGAGCTGTCGAGAAGGGTCGAGGATGTCGTTCGAGCTCGACACGAAGATCGCGTCCTGGCGGTTCTCCTCATCGAACAGGACGTCGAGGTAGGCGCCGAACTCCGGTGTCTGGAGGTCGACCTCGAGTCCCGCCTCCGTCCAGTAGCTGGCGACGGCTTCGACGAGCTCACGATCGTTGAGCCAGCGACCCGAAGACTCGCCGACGAGCGTGATCGTCTGACCGGCGACGCCGGCGTCCTCGATCAGCTGCTTGGCTTGATCGGGGTCGTACGGATACGGCGTCAGGTCGGGATTGTGGCCCAGGATCGACGGCGACAGCAGCTGACCGTTGACCACCTGCGCGAACCCGCCATAGACCTGCTCCGCGATCGCGTCCTTGTCGACCGCGAGGTTGAGCGCCTGCCGCACGTTGGGGTCGGCGGTGATGCCCTCGTCGACGTCGAGGATGATGATCGGGTTCTCCTGGCCCTGGATGTTGGCGGGCTGCGGTGCCTGCTCGACATCCTGCGGCGGGAGGTTGGTGATCAGGTCGTACTCGCCCGACTTCAAGCCAGCCAGCCGCGTGCCGCCCTCTGAGACGAACTCGTAGGTGACGTTGCTGATCGACGGCACGCCTTCCCAGTAGTCCGGGTTGGCGGCAAGCTCGATGGCGACACCGGTCTCGCGAGACACGAACGTGTACGGACCCGTGCCGTTGGGCGCGTCCGAGAGGTCTTCCTTGGCGGCGTCGGTCGGCGTCACCATCTTCAGCCAGTACATGCGCGCCGGGAGCACGCCGTCGGGGCCCGAGGTCGTGATCCGCACCGTGAAGTCGTCCACCTTCGTGGCGCCCGTGAGGGTCGAGTAGAAGCCGTCGTTGTCGGTCGCCGAGGCCTCGATCAGGCCGATCATGCGCTCGACGGTGGCGACGACCGAGTCGGCGTTGAAGGGCGTGCCGTCGTGGAACGTGACGTCGTCGCGGAGGGTGAACTCCCACGTCGTGTCGTCGACCATCGTCGGCAGCGCGGTGGCGAGCGCCGGGATCAGCTCACCGTCGGGCGTGCGGCCCAGCAGCGTCTCGTAGATGTTGTCGTTGATCGCCCGCTCGCCGCCGTCGTCGACGAGATGCGGGTCGAGGCTTGTCGGCTCGGAGCCGAGCGCGATCGTGATCGCCGCGCCTTCGGCCGGGGCTTCGGTGCCCGGAGCCTCGGTCGGGTCGGTGGCAGTGTCGGCGGTGGCCGTGTCGGCGGTTGCTTCCGCGGTATCGCCGGCGGTGTCTCCGGTGTCCGCCTCGGCGGTAGCGGTTTCCGCGTCCGAGTCGTCGTCGTCGCCACAGGCGGCGACGACCAATCCGAGCGCGACGAACGCGCCGAGCAGTCGATGACGCTTACGCAATGTGTTCCCCCTTTGGACCCAACCCTCGTCGGGTTGACGCGTAACTGACAAGACGCATACTTTATACAATGTACGAACGGCGGGTCAACGGTTCGGGAGGCGAGATGACCGTTCATGGCGTTCCCCGGCCGAGTGGGCCGATGCGGGCCACTCACCCGGTGTTCGCTCATCCGCATGCCCGGTGTGTCGACTGGTGTGTCGACTCGTGACCCTACAGGCGGGTTCTCCGCCCGGGATACCGGTGGGCTCGACGCATCTGCCGCTGCGCCACGCGGTGCTCGAGGAGATCAGGCGGCGCATCATCGACGGCGCCTACGCCCCGGGTGACCGGGTCTTCGAGGACCAGATCGCGGCCGACCTCGACGTGTCGCGCAACCCCGTGCGGGAGGCGCTCCAAGCACTTGCCGGCGAAGGCTTCATCGAGCTGGAACCGAGGCGCGGGGCCCGCGTGGCGGTCGTCTCCCAGACCCGCGCAGGCGAGCTGTTCGAAGTGCGCGAGGTGCTCGAAGGGCTCGTTGCCACGCTCGCCGCCGCGCGCCGCACCGATGCCGATGTGGCGGCGATGCGCGCGGTCGTCGAGGAGGGTCTCGAGACCGCCGGACGCGGCAACCTCGCGGCCCTGCCCGCGCTCAACACCCGCTTCCACACGCTGTTGGCGATGACGGCCCGCAATGCGATGTTGGCCGAGACGATCGAGCGCCTCCGCCACCTCATCGAGTGGATCTATGCGCAGCGCATAGCCGAGCGGGCGCCACGCTCATGGCGCGAGCACAGCAGGATCGTCGACGCCATCGCCAGCGGCGACGCCGACGCGGCAGAACGTGTCGCGCGTGCCCACATCGCGATGGCGCGCGCCGCGTACGTCGATCTGCACGAGCGTTCTGAATAGCGCCTGCTCAGAAGCCTCTGATGGCGCCGCCGTCGACGCGCACCATCGCACCCGTCACGAACGACGCACGCGCGCTGCACAGGAAGGTCACGACATCGGCGAGCTCGTCTGCGCGGCCGATCCGGGCCATGGGGATGCCGGCGACGTGCTCGTCGCGCACCGCTTCGACCGATTTGCCTTCGCGACTCGCACGGAGCGTCTCGAACCGGCTCAATGCGGGCGTGTCGAACTGTCCGGTGACGACGACGTTGACCGTGGCGCGTGGGGCGAGCTCGAGCGCCAGCGAGCGGGCGGCTGCGCTCACGCCGCTGCGGAACACCGAGCTGAGTGCAAGCTCGGGGGTGGCCTCGACCACCGAGCGGGCGGTCATGAAGACCAACCGGCCGTCGCCGTCGGCCGTCACGTGCGGCGCTGCGGCGCGGCTGATCTCCAGCGCCGGCCGCAGCATCGAGTGGTAGGCGGCGTCGTCGTGTCCTTCGGTGGCGAGGATCGGACCAGGGGTGCCGCCACCCGTGTTGACGACGACGATGTCGAGTCCGCCGAGCGCGGCCACGGCATCGGCGACCACTCGCGTTCCGGCGCCCGGTTCGGTCAGGTCGATCGTCAACCCGGCGGCGGCGCCGAGCGCGGAAGCCGTGGAGCCGGCGCGCCCCGCATCGCGTCCGGCGACCGCGACCGCGGCGCCCTCGGCCACGAGCGCGCCGGCGACGGCGCGGCCGAGGCCGCTCGTCGAGCCGAGCACGAGCGCCCGGCGCCCCTCGAGCCCGAGATCCATCAGGTCCCCATCCAGACGGTGCGTGACACGGTGTAGAAGTCCATCACGGTGGGGCCCAGCTGCTCCTTGTGGGTGCCGGTGCCCGACTGCTTGACGCCGCCGAACGGGGCGTTGAACGCGGCGCCCACCGTCGGCCGGTTGACGCGCACCATCCCGGCCTGGATGTGTTCGGCGAAGCGCTGTGCCGCCGCCATGTCGCGCGTGCAGATCGCCGCCGAGAGTCCGTAGCGCACGGAGTTGGCGGATTCGATCGCGTCGTCGAGACCGTCGACGCGCTCGAACCCGATCACCGGACCGAACACCTCCTCGGTCGCCAGCGGACTGCCGGGCGCGACGTCGACGAGGATGGTGGGCGGGAAGAAGTTGCCACGCGCGAGGTCGCCGTCGGTCGCCGGCGAACCGCCGCAGACCACGGTGGCACCGTCGGCGACCGCGTTCGTCACCCATCGCTCCATTGCTGCCACCGCGCCCGGATCGATCAGAGGACCCATGGTGATTCCGGCCGCGTGGCCGGGCCCGAGCACATAGGCGCCGGCGAGACCGACGACCTTTGCCACCAGCTCGTCATGGACTGCCCGGTCGACGAGGATCCGGCCGGCGCCCGTGCATGCCTGGCCGGTCAGGGAGAAGCTCGAACGGCTCACGACCGCGGCCGCCGCGTCGAGGTCGGCGTCGGCGAGCACGACGATCGGGTTCTTGCCGCCGAGCTCGAGCTGCGCCCGGCGGCCGATGCCGATCGCGGCGTGGATCTTCTGCCCGGTGGCGTTCGAGCCCGTGAAGGTGACGGCGTCGACGCTTTCGTTGGCGACGAGATGGGCGCCGGCGCCGGTGCCGTGCACGACGTTCAGCACACCGGGCGGCAGGCCGGCATCGATGAAAGCGGCGGCGAGCCGCTCACCCATCAGCGGCGTCATCGGGGAGGGCTTGAACACGACTGTGTTCCCGGCCGCCAGCGCCGGACCGATCTTGCGGCTGGCGAGGTTGAGCGGGAAGTTCCACGGCGTGATCACGGCGACGACGCCGACCGGGTCGCGCGTGCTGTAGACGAGCGGCGTGTCGTCGCTGGGAAAGGTCGTGCCGGTCAGCCGGTACGCCTCGCCGGCGTAGAGCTCGAGATTCTTCGGCGTGCGACTCGCCTCCATCGTCGCGTCGGCAAGCGGCTTACCCTCCTCTCGAACCATCTCTGCGGCGATCTCCGGTGCCCGCTCGGCGAGCAGCCGGGATGCCTTCGTCAGCAGATCGGCGCGGGCAGTCGGCGTGCTGCGCCGCCAGCCGGCGAGCGCGTCGCGCGCGGCCGCAGCCGCAGCCGCTACGTCCTCGGCTGTGCTCTCCGGCGCGATGCTGACGACGTCGTCGCGATCGGCCGGGTTGCGGCGCTCGAACGTGGCGCCGCCGGAGGCGGGCACCAGCGAATCGCCGATCCGGTTCTGGACTTCGTGGGTTGATGCCACGCCGTATCGGTCAGTCCGCGGTCGGTGCCGGCGGCTGCCAGCTGTCCCACTTGGAGAAGTCGGCGGTCTTGCCGAGGCGCTCGAGCACCGCCGTCACGCCCGCCTTGCAGCAGGCGATGTCTTCGCGGGTATGGCCGCCGGACACGCCGATCCCACCGACCACCTCACCGTCGACCTCGATCGGCCATCCGCCTACGAAGATCGCGAACCGCCCGCCGTGCATGTTCATGATCCCGAACGCTTCCTGGCCGGGCTGGGCGTTCGTGTACGTGTGCGTCGGGCGCCGGTGGCAGGCGGCGGTGAACGCCTTGTTGACAGCGATGTCGACACTCGTCGGCTTGGCGTTGTCCGGGCGCTTGACGACGATCGGCCAGCCAGAAGCATCGACCACTGCGATAACCGAGCCGACGCCGAGCTCCTTGGCCTTCGCCAACGCGGCGTCGACCGCAGCCTCGGCCTCCTCCATGCTGAGCCGGTTGGACTGGATCATGCGGTCTCTCCTTCATGTGGACGCTGGCTTGATGTGGACGCCGGCCGTGTCCGATAGCGCTCGTAGGCGAGCGCGGCGACGGCGACATCTTGGATGGCGACGCCCTGGGTCTCGAACAGGATCGGGGCATCGCCGGCACGGGGAACGTCGACCTGACCGGCGAGCAGGTCGCCGAGCTCGATCGCACACTCCCAGTCGAACGCGCCGCCCGCGGCTGCGCCGATCAGGTCGCCGCATTCGATCTTGCTGCCGGCCACGTCGTCGCACACGACCGCTGCGCACCGCGCGACCACGTCGCAACCCAGCTCGCGGCGGTCGTACTTGGTCGCGCCGACCGCGCACAGCAACGTGCGATCACCGACGACGTCCGCCGAGAAGAGGGGCTCGGTGCTGGCGGTGACAGTGACGACCACGTCAGCGCCGTCGACGGCGCGCTCAGGTGTCGTCACCGGGACGGCCGGAATGCCGGCGGCGCGGGCTCTGTCGACGAGCTCCACGACCGCCGTCTCACGCCGGCCGCAGACTGCGACCTGTGTCAGGCCGGACAGCTCGCGTCCCAGCATCTCGAGATGGCTCCAGGCCTGACGGCCGGTACCGATCAGCGCCGCCGTCGCACTGCCCGGAACGGCAAGCTCGCGGATCGCGAGTGCCGACACGGCCGGCGTGCGCAGGCGCGTGATCGTGTCACCGTCGAGCGTGCACACGAGCATGCCTTCGACGTCGAAGAGGGCGATCACGAACGTGAACGCCCCCTTGCGTGTGGCGTACACCTTGCCGCCCGAGTAGGGCGGCACGACCGCCGCCATCGCGCTCGCCATCAGACCACCGGCGGCGGCGCGCACACGGGGCGTCGTCGCTGCCTCGCCGTGTCCCCATGCGGCAAAGGCGGCACGGACGGACTCGGTCACTGACGCCGGGTCGAGCAGCTCGGCGATCGTCGCGTCGTCGAGGTGGAGCAGGCCATTCACGCGATTGCATACTGTATGCGAAATGGACGAGACCGCCCGCCTCGGCGATCGGCGCCCACCGGCGGCCGCCTCAGCGCGCGCCGGCGGCGCCCACTGGGGTGTGTTCGCGGTGCTCTGCCTGGCTTACTTCGTCACGACGACGGGCGAGCAGATGCTGTCGCCGCTGTTCCCGACCGTCGCCGACGATCTGGGCCTGTCGGTGACCCAGGGCGGCATCGCCTTCGCCGTGATGACCGGTTCGATCGCGGTGACGAATCTGCTCGGGGGCGCCGGGCTGCGGCGCTTCGCGCCGGTGACGTTGGTGCGGTTCGCCGCCACCGCCGGGTTGGCCGGCAGCGTCGTCAACGCGCTCGCGCACTCCTACGCCACGCTGCTCGCCGGTCAAGCCTTGCTCGGTGTCGCCGCTGGACTGTTCTTCCCGGCAGGTCTCCAAGGCGTGGGCCTGGCGGCCGGACCGGCGAAGCGCGGCTTCGCGATGGGCATCTACGGCGTCGCCTTCAGCCTCGGCCTCACGGCCGCCGCCGCGCTCGGCGCGATCGGCGCCGGCGTCGGCTGGCGCACGCCGTTCTGGATCGCCGCCGGGCTGTTCCTCGCCGCCGCGCTCACCACGGTGTGGAGCGACTTCGGACCGCGCGACACCTCGGGCGGCGGGCCGATCCCCTGGCGCCACGTGCTCAGCCTTCCTACCTACGTGGGCATCGTGCTGGCTGTTCTGCAGTACGGCGCGATCCCGTTCCTCACGATCTACGCCGTCGAGCGCTGGGGTATCACGGCAGCAGCAGCCGCCACCGTGCTGATCGTCGGGCGGCTGATCTCGATCGTGGCGAAGGTCATCGGCGGCGCGAGTGCGGACCGGATCGGCGCCAAGGCGAGCGCGCGCCGCACGGCGGTCCTGCTCGCGGCCACGGGGCTGGCATGGGTTCTGTTGCCAGGGAACATCGCCACGTATGCGATCGCAGCGATCTTCGCCGGCACGGTGAGCTCGCTCGGCCCGATCGCCAACATCCTCGCCGTCGAGCGCTTCGGGCAGAACGGGATGGCGCTCGGCATGTACCGGTCGTTGCAGATCGCGCTGGGCGCCGCCGCGAGCGCAGTAGTCGGAGTGGCGGCCGGGATCGTCGGGTTACGACCGACGCTGGCTGTCGCCGCGCTGGTACCGCTCGCACTGATCTGGATCTGCCGCGATGGCGCTGAGGATGCGGCGTTGTAGCCGGGGATCGCTCACACAACTCAGATGCCGAGCGCGAGGCCGACGGTTCTCGGATCAGCCGCTGCCTCCCATGCTTCGCCGGGCAACGGCACGCGGACGACTTGCTGGGCCGACTTGCACCCCCAGCGTGGCGCGCTCACGACACGACTCGTCTGTGCCCGCAACGCTTCGACGTCCTCTGCCGCGAACCCCGTCTCGACACGCAGGCCGTCGTCGTCAGCGATCCACTCCCACAACGCGCCTGCCACGAGCATCCCCGGTCGCTCCTCGCCCGCGAGCAGGCGCGCCAGCGTCTGCGCGTTCCACGGCAGCTGGTTGACCCCACCGGGCGTGGCGCCCGCCCACTTCGGCGCTCCCCCATTGTCCGACACCGCCCACGCGTGCAGGGTCGTCGCCGGGCGGCGCCCACGCTCGGGGAAGTTGGCGTGGCCAGGCTCTGGTGTGAATCCGCGGCCGGCGCGGTTGGCGAGCGTCAACGCGTACTCGGGCACGACGATCCCGCTTCCGAAGCGCGGGTACGAGTTGGAGTGCACGACGACGACCACGGTGCCGCCGGCGTCGGCAGCCGACACCATCGACGTCCCGCCCGGGTCGCCGAGCTCCCGGCGCTGGCGCTCGATCGCCGCCATCACGGCGCGGTGGACGCCGGCGACCGACTCGTCCCCGCCCGCCACGTAGTCGACGATCGCCGAGAGCAGACCTGGACCATGTGTCGGCGCGGGCGTCGCCCACAACGTGCGGTCGCCGGGGGCAGCCTGCACGCACGGCATCCAGTCGGCGGTCGCCAACACGAAGTCCTCAGTGGTGAGCGCACCACCGCGGGCGCCGATCTCGCGTGCGATCGCTGCGCCGACCGGCCCCTCCAGCAGCGCTGCGCCCCGGCCCACCCACTCGCGTAGTACGTCTGCGAGGCCGGGCAGGCGCACGACCGTGCCCGGCGCGATCGGCTCCCCGCCGGGGTAGTACACGCAGCCACCGGGGTTCATCTCCGCAACCAGGTCGGCAGCCAAACGCGACAGCCGGGTGCAGACCTCCGCCCATGCGAAGCCGTCGAGAGCGAGCGCGATCGCGGGTGTCGCCAGGCGCTCGCGTTCGAGGCGGCCGCGATCCGCCAGCGCCGCGTACCCCGCAGCGGCGGCGGGGGGGCCGACCGAGTCGGGACCGACGTCCCGCCAGCGCCCTGCACGCGCCACGTCGGCATGGCCGGCGGCCGCGCCGCCGACCGCGATCAACGCTTGGGGCTCGACGCCGAATCCTGGGATCACGATCGCGATCAGGTCACCCCCGAAGCCGCATTTCGGCGGCAACAGCACCGTCTCGGCGAGCGCCGCGGCGACCGCCGCGTCGTAGGCGTTTCCGCCGTCCCGCAGCGCGGCGGCGCCGGCCTGCGCGGCCTGCGGGGCAGCCGCGGCGACGACGCCGTGCACGCCGCGTGCCGTCACTTGTTCGGCCATCACCGCCAGCTCGTGGGCGGTGGCGCCACCGCTCACAGGATCGCCTGGCGCCGGCCGTGCGTGTTCACCGGCACGCCCCGCGCCAACGAGAAGTGCGTGTGCGTGCCGAACCACGGTTCGTCGGACGCGTCACGCTCCAGCACGATCGTCGCCCGCCCCGCACGATCGAAGCGGTTGCCCGCGGCGTCGATGCCCGTCGAGCTCCAGGGGACGATCGCCACCGCCATCAAGCCGTCGGGTGAGAGCCGCGCTCGCAAGTCTTCGAGCAGGAACTCGAAGTCCTCGATCGCCGGCCAGATCTGCGCCCACTGACCGGCCTCGACGGCATCACGGCCGACGACGACGTCGGCGTGGGTGCCGAACCCGATCAGGTCCTCGGCGAAGCGCCGCCGCCCGGCGCGGATGTCGGCGGCGGCCACCTCTGCCCCCCATCCGGCGACCCATTCGACCACCGAGCTGTCTGGCGTGTTCTGCATCAGCCGCCCTCCCCTCGACGTATCGTCCGCGCCACCCTTGCAGAACGAACGCAGGTTGTGTATACAATATACTAACCGTCGCGGGCGGCGCCCGCCCTGGACATCTGGGAGACACCATATGACCGAGTTGCTCAACGAGCAGGACTTTCGCACCGCGCTCGAAGACGCGATCAAGGGCCGCGAAGCCAAGAACGCCTCCTTCTCGCAAGCGTGGGCGAACGGCGAGCTCAAGCGCGAGCATTTCGCCCGCTGGGCCGAGAACCACTACCACTACGTCGGGCCGTTCGCCGATTATCTCGCCTACATCTACGCCAACACACCCGACCACGCCACCGACGCCAAGGACTTCCTCCTCCAGAACATGTACGAGGAGGAGATCTCCGACGTCCGCCACACCGATCTGCTGATCCGCTTCGCCGAGGCGTGCGGCACGACCGCCGAGCGGGTGATGGACATCGACAACGCCACCGCGGTCACCCGCGGCCTGCAGGGTTGGTGCTACGCGGTCTCGTTCCGGGAGCATTTCGCTGTCGCGACCGCGGCGCTCGTTGTCGGACTCGAGTCGCAGGTGCCGTCGATCTATCGCCGCCAGTACCCCGTGCTGCTCGAGAAGTACGGGTTCGACGAGGACGCGGTCGAGTTCTTCGACCTGCACATCACGTCCGACGAGATCCACGGCGAGCGCGGCTACCAGATCGTGCTCAAGTACGCCGACACGCCCGCGCTTCAGCAGCGCTGCTTGCAGCTCGTCCGTCACGGCGCCGAGATGCGGTTCTCGTACACGAAGGCGCTGTACGACACGTACGTCGCGGCAGACGCGGCGGCGGTCGCCAATCCCGAGCCCGCGCTCGCCTGACCGCGTTCAGCCGCTATGCCCACGATCCGGTTCGAGACGACGGATCGCGAAGTCGAGTTCGCGGAAGGCGACGAGGTCAACCTCCTGCGCGTCGCGATCCGGAACGACTGCGGCGTCCCGTTCAAGTGCGCCAGCGGCAACTGCGGCACCGATCGTGTTCGCGTCGTGCACGGCGCCGACAACCTGATCCCGTCCCGCAAGCGCGAACGTGAACGGCTCGGCGAGCTCGTTGCTGAGGGCTACCGCCTGGCATGCCAGACCTACGTGTGTGGCGACGTCACGGTGGCGTGGGATCCCGACCAGAAGGAGCTCGAAGCCCAGGGTCGGGTCTACGACAAGTTGAAGCAGGTTTGGCTGTCGAAGGAAGACACCGCGTGAGTTGGGTCGTCGCTGGGGACGTTCAGACGATCACACGGGCGCGCAAGACGGTGATCGACGTCGACGGCTACGAAGTGCTGCTGCTCGCCCACGACGGCAGTCTGCATGCCTTCCAGAACCGCTGCATCCACAAGCAGCGTGAGCTCGCCAAGGGCGTGGTGCTCAACGGCAAGCTCGTGTGCCCGGGCCACCAGTGGGCGTTCGCCCTCGACTCCGGCTGGGAGGCGATCAAGGGCGAGTGCCAGCCGATGTTCCCCGTGCGCGTCGTCGACGGGATGGTCGAGGTCGATGTCACGGTTGCCGAGCCGGCACCGCCCTCCCCTGACATCGGCGGCGTCAACGTCGTCGCCGTCGACGTCGGCGGGTCCACTCCGGCAATGCCAGTCGCCGACGATTGAGTGTCACACCCCCTCTCTACTGTTGGCACCATGCCAGCCGTGGTGGGGGTGACGTTGCCGACGGAAGACGAGATCGCCTCGCTGTCCGGTCGCGAGCACGACGACGTGCTGGCCGAGCTCGAGCGGATCGGTCGCAAGATCCACGCCGCCAAGCTCGATGTGATCAACCACGCCGATCGCGAGGCACGCTTCCTGGCGGATGGACATCGCAACAGTGCGGCGTGGACTCGCGCGGTGACCAACTGCTCGCCGTCCGAGAGCCGCAAGCGGGTCCGCGGGGCACGCGCGCTCCGCGAGCTTGCGATGTTCCGCGAGGCGCTCCACGTCGGATCGGTCGGCGTCGACCAACTGAACGAGGTCGCTCGCTTGCATGCCAATCCCCGTTGCGGCAGAGAGGTTGCGGGCTCCGAACAGATCCTGCTGGACGCTGCGCGCCAACTCGAGTACCAAGACTTCACCGTCGTCACGCAGCGATGGCTGACACTCGCCGATCCCGACGGCGCCCATCGTGACCACGCTGCCGCCGACGCCAATCGAGACTTCAGGATCCACGAGCACGGCGCCGGCTTCGTAGTCGCCGCCCAATGCGGCGTTCTTCAAGGCACCGCGATTCGGGAGATGGTCCAACGTTTCGTCGACGCCGAGTTCGTCACAGATTGGGAGGCCGCTCGGGCGCAGCACGGCGAGAAGATCGCGACTCACTTGCTGCCACGCACCGCGAGCCAACGGCGGTTCGACGCCTTCTTCCAGATGCTCGAGCTCGGTGCGACGAGCACGAGCGACGCGACGCTCGCCGATCCCGTCGTCAATGTGATCGTCGATCTGGACACGTTCGAGCAACACCTCCGCGCCGAGCTCGGCGGCGCCCCGCCGACGATCGACCCGGCAACCATTCTCGATCGCCGATGCGAGACCACAGACGGCTTACCGGTCGATCCGCGCGACGTCGTTGCCCTTGCGATGGTCGGGCAGGTCCGCCGGATCGTGCTCGACGCCACCGACGTGATCGTCAACGCCGGTCGGCTGACGCGGCTCTATCGGGGCCCGCTCCGCCAGGCGCTGCAAGCACTCACCCCTCGATGTAAGTGGCTCGGATGCCTGATCCGAGCCCGAATCGCAGCAATCGATCACCGACACGACTTCGCCGACGGCGGCGCCACGGACGCCGCGAACGGCGACGTCATGTGCAACCACCACAACTTCATGAAGAGCAAGCGGGGCTACCGGGCGCGCCGTCTGCCGAACGGATGGTGGGTGATTCAACGCCCCGACGGCACGCCACTTCGGCCACTCGACGCCGCCTGATCACGTGACGCGCTTACCGAGCCGCCGCCCGGTTGATCGGCTGGTCCGGGGTACGTGACGCCCGACGGCGCGCTTGCCGCGCCGTCGGGTGTTGCTTTCGTCGCCGGCTTCGCCGGCTGAGGGTCAGGCGAGGGCTTTGACCTTTGCTGCCTGGAACTCGGCCTCGCTGATCACGCCCCTGTCGCGCAGGTCGGCGAGCTTGGCGAGCTCGTCTGCGGATCCGCCACCACCCGAGGCGGCGACGGTCTGCACGTACCCGCGGAACTGGGCCTCCTGGTCGGCGGCTTGCTTCAGCGCCCGTTCCTGCATGCTGTTACCGCGCACGATCAGGTAGACGAGGACGCCGAGGAACGGGAGGATGATGATGAAGATCGTCCACATCGCCTTCGCGCCTCCGGACAGGTCTGCGCTGCGGAAGATGTCGCCGAAGAGCGAGATCAGCAGCCAGATCCAGATGAAGAACAGGAAGAACCAGAGCATCGACCAGAAGACCTGTCCGGTTCCGAACTCGGCTAACAGCATTGTGTACTTCTCCTTTGATTATGAATTCGTCTGATTAAGGCTTCGTCGCGGCGCCGCGCCGCGTGTCGATCAATCGGGTTCCGCTTCTAGCAGCGCACGCGCCTCGGCATTCGCTTGTCGTCCGGCGTCGGACACTACCGGCCACTGCAGGTCGAGCGAGTGGATGGTGTCGACAATGACCGACACGGTCATCGCCTGCATCACACGTTTGTTGTCGGCCGGGATCACGTACCACGGCGCCCACTCGGTGGAGGTGGCGGTGATGGCGTCCTCGTAGGCGCCCATGTACTGGTCCCAAAGCGCCCGTTCCGCGACGTCCGCGGCACTGAACTTCCAGTTCTTCTCCGGATTGTCGAGGCGGGCCATGAACCGTCGCTTCTGCTCCTCCTTGGACACGTGCAGGAAGAACTTGACGACCTTCGTGCCGTTGCGGTCGAGATGGCGCTCGAAGGCATTGAGATCGTCGTAACGGCCGGCCCAGAACGCCGGACCACGATCGCCGGTGGGAAGACGCTGCCGTAAGAGCCAATCGGGGTGCACGCGGAGGGTGACGACCTCCTC
>DASQTR010000625.1:0-2392 GCA_035641795.1 Ilumatobacter sp. | reverse complement strand
CGACCTCGGCCGCGCCTACCGTGAGATCATTGGCGCGCACTACCCCGCGATGGCGGTGGTGCAGGTCGTACAACTTGTGGAAAAGGCCGCGCGGGTCGAGATCGAGGCCACGGCGGTGGTGCCGTGACCACGCTCGGCCCGACCGGCCACCTCGACACGTTCGCTCGCGACCACCTCCCACCCTTCGACGAGTGGCCCGGTCTCCTGCTCGAGGGTTTCGACTATCCGGAGTACCTGAACGCCGCCGTCGAGCTCACCGACAGGCTCGTCGAGCAGGGCTTCGGCGACCACACCGCCTTGATCGGAAACGGGCGGCGACGCACGTACAAAGAGCTCTCCGACTGGACCAATCGTCTCGCACATGCCCTCACCGAGGACTACGGCGTGCAGCCGGGCAACCGGGTGCTGATCCGATCCGCCAACAATCCGGCGATGGTCGCCTGCTGGCTGGCGGCGACCAAAGCAGGTGCGGTCGTCGTCAACACGATGCCGATGCTGCGCGCCGGCGAGCTCAACACGATCATCGACAAGGCAGAGATCACGCTCGCGTTGTGCGACACGCGGCTGATGGACGAGCTCGTCGCCTGTGCCAAGGAGAGCCGCTTCCTGACGAAGGTGATCGGGTTCGACGGCACCGCCAACCACGACGCCGAGCTCGACCGGATCGCGCTCGACAAGCCGGTGCGTTACGACGCCGTGCGCACCGGACGCGACGACGTCGCGTTGCTCGGCTTCACGTCCGGGACGACCGGCGAGCCGAAGGCAACGATGCACTTCCATCGCGATCTGCTGGTCATCGCCGATGGCTACGCCAAGGAGGTGCTGGGCGTCACGCCCGACGACGTTTTCGTGGGCTCACCGCCGCTTGCCTTCACCTTCGGTCTCGGTGGTCTGGCGGTCTTCCCACTGCGGTTCGGTGCCGCCGCCACCCTGCTCGAGAACGCATCGCCACCGAACATGGTCGAGATCATCCAGACGTACAAGGCCACGGTCTGCTTCACGGCCCCGACCGCGTATCGGGCGATGCTGGCAGCGATCGACGCCGGCGCCGATCTGTCTTCGCTGCGCGCGGCCGTTTCCGCCGGCGAGACACTGCCCGCTCCCGTGTACGAAGCGTGGATGGCGAAGACCGGCAAGCCGCCGCTCGATGGCATCGGTGCAACGGAGTTGCTGCACATCTTCATCTCCAACCGGCTCGGCGACTCCAAGCCGGCGTGCACCGGTACGCCGGTGCGCGGCTACGAGGCGCGGGTCGTAGACGACGAGATGAACCCCGTGCCGATGAACACGGTCGGCCGGCTCGCAGTTCGTGGTCCCACCGGGTGCCGTTACCTCGCCGACGGCCGGCAGCGCTCGTACGTACGCGAGGGCTGGAACCTGACCGGCGATTCGTTCGTCCAGGACGACGAGGGCTACTTCCACTTCGTCGCCCGCTCCGACGACATGATCATCTCCGCCGGGTACAACATCGCCGGGCCGGAGGTCGAGGCAGCGCTGTTGTCGCACCCCGACGTCGTCGAGTGTGCGGTGATCGGCGTGCCCGACGAGGCGCGAGGCCAGATCGTTCAGGCCCATGTTGTCCTCGCAGACGGGATCGAACGATCAGCAGGCACAGTCAGCGACTTGCAGGAACACGTGAAGGCCGCGATCGCTCCGTACAAGTATCCGCGATCGATCCTGTTCACCGACGAGCTGCCGAAGACGCAGACCGGCAAGATCCAACGTTTCCGACTTCGCCAGGGGTGAGCAGCGCCCGCGACTGCCGTCGGGCAGCGCGTCGGTCAATCCGCGCGACCATCGGTGGACCCAAACGACCCTACGGACCGCGAAAAAACAAACCAGCCGAGCCCTGAATGGAGGTTCGGCGGTTTCCGATGTCCCGAGACATCACATCGGAGCGGACGACGGGATTCGAACCCGCGACCCTCACCTTGGCAAGGTTCACAGACTGGTCCAGGTGGTCCGTGCAGTCCGTGAAGTGAGCCTCCGTCCAGAGATTCGTCCACCCAGTCCGCAGAGTGCGCTCGCGTCTTGTGTCCATGGTTTAACGCGTTCCACTACGACTATTCGCAGAGCGTGGCCCAGAGCCTGCCGATCATCTCGGCAACGGTCCGCTCCGTCAACCGTGGGCGCCGATCGCCGGCTCGGCGAGCGCAATCAACATTGACACGCCGGGCGAGGACGACTTGTTCTGCCGGCGGGAAAGCGACGTCCCAACGCACAATCGCGCCACCTCAACTCGTGGCTTGGTTCTACACGAGCGATAGCACCTTGGCGAGTCGCTTTCGCGCCAGCAGAACCGAGCAGCCGCCCATATCGACGCGTAGGCGTGCGGCGTCACGGTGAGGGAACTGTCGTGTGACCCGGCGAGGACCGGGAGTGGCGTATGGCC
>DASQTR010000624.1:0-6203 GCA_035641795.1 Ilumatobacter sp. | reverse complement strand
CTGGCGGTTCGCGTCCCGTCCGCGTTCTCCGGCCGCACGAACATCGTGCGGATCGCGATCGCTGTGTCAAGGTTGCCCGACCAGTCGACGTAGCCCACCACCCCGGCGTACGGCCCGCGCTTGACCGGCTCCAGCTCGTCGATGATCTCCATCGCCCGCACCTTGGGAGCGCCGCTGACCGTGCCCGCCGGCAGCGTCGCCCGCAACACGTCGATCGGCCCGAGGCCGTCGCGCAGGTCGCCGGACACCTGCGACGTGAGGTGCATCACGTGGCTGTAGCGCTCGAGCGTCATGAACTCGTCGGGATGCACGCTGCCGAATCGGGCGACACGGCCGACATCGTTGCGGGCCAGATCGACGAGCATGACGTGCTCGGCCCGCTCCTTCGGGTGCTCGATCAGCTCCGCCGCGAGTCGCCGGTCGTGCTCGTCGGTGGTGCCGCGCTTGCGCGTCCCGGCGACCGGCCGCGAGATGATCTTGCGGTCGAGCAGCTGCACCATCGGCTCGGGCGAAGAGCCGACGATGGTTATCTCGGGATGTCGGAGGAAGTACATGTACGGGCTCGGGTTGACCTGCCGTAGTACGCGATAGACGTCGAACGGGTCGGCATCGAGCTCGACGTCGTAACGCTGGGCCAGCACGACTTGGAAGATGTCGCCTTCGAGGATGTACTCCTTGGCGACCTCGACCGCGCGCTGGTACAACCCATCGGGCATCGTCGAACGAACGAACGGCAGCGCCTCACCGGGCACCGGTGGTTCGACCGGCGCGTAACGCAGCGGCATCGCCAGCAACGCGATCGCGCTGTGCACGCGCATCACTGCGGCGTCGTAGGCGTCGTCGAGCTCCTCGTCGGTCAGCCCGTGGGTGCGCACGCTCTCGATCAAGTAGAGGCGCTGGAGCCAATGGTCGAAGGCAGCGAGCGAGCCGATCACACTCATCACCGCATCCGGAAGGCCGTGGTCGTCGGGCGGTACGTCGGGCAGCCGCTCGACCTCGCGGATCACGTCGTATCCGAGATAGCCCATCACGCCGCCGTGTAATGGCGGCAGCTCGTCGATCACGGGGCTGGTGTAGACGGCCAGCAGCGCCTCGATCGCGGCCAGCATGCCCCGGTCGGTCGGCACGCCGGCCGGCAGGTCACCGTCGATCTGCAGCTGCCCATCGCGCAGCACCATCGTCGCCGACGGGTTACGGCCGACGAACGAGAATCGGCTCCACCGCTCGCCGTGCTCGACCGACTCGAGCAGGAAGCCGGGCTCGTCTCCCACGAGCTTGGCGAATGCGGCGACAGGCGTCTCCAGATCGGCGAGTACCTCCCCCCAGACCGGAACGACACTGTGGGCGGCGGCGAGGCGATGGAACTCGGCGCGCGCCGGCCTGACGTTCACTGTGGGTTCACGACGGCGTTCGGCCGAAGGCACGGAAGAAGCACGTGTGGGCGCCGGTGTGGCACGCGCCGGCGCCCTCCTGCTCGACGAGGAACAGGAGCGTGTCGCCGTCGCAGTCGTAATACGCCTCCCGGACGTACTGGCAATCGCCGCTCGTGTCGCCCTTGCGCCACAGCTCCTGGCGGCTGCGCGACCAGTAGACCATGCGTCCTTCGTCGAACGTGCGGCGTAGCGATTCGGCGTTCATCCACGCCATCATCAGCACCTCACGGGATACGACGTCCTGTGCGATTGCGGCGATCAGACCGTCGGCATTGAACGAGACGCTGGCGAGCTGTTCTGGCGAGGCGTCGATCCGCACTCCGGCCGGCATGCGTTCAGACTAGAGATAGAGCCCGGTGCTGGCTTCGATCCGTTTGGCGGCGACGGCGTGCAGATCGCGCTCGCGCAGCATGATGTAGTCCTCGCCCTGGACCTCGACCTCGTAGCGGTCGTCGGGACTGAACAGCACACGATCGCCCGACTCGGCGCTGCGCACGTTGGGACCGAGCGCCACGACCTCTCCCCACACCAGACGCTTGGCGATCTGCGCCGTCGCCGGGATGAGGATGCCCCCGGAGGACGTGCGCTCACCGTCTTCCTTGCTGAGCCTGACCAAAAGTCGGTCGTTGAGCATCTTGATCGGCATCTTCTGTCCGTCGCCTGCCACGCCACGGAGGGTACCCGCGGCCGGCACGGGTGCCTCGTGCACGGGTCATCGTCGTGCACCGTTCACTATGGTGCGCCGTGATGGAGACGATCGCCACTTCGCAACTTCCCGGCCGACTCGGCGACCCTCAGATGAGCCTCGGCACGGATCCCCGCGCCGACGTCCGGCTGATCGAGGGCATGACGCCGTACGGCATGCACCAGAACGCGCCGGTCTCGCCGGTCATGCCGTCGCATTCGTTGGCCGACCGGCTGGCGGCGAGGGCCGTCAGTGAGCGCGAGCTGCAGCAGTTCTTTCCCATGCTCTTCTCCGGCCTCCCCGAGGTGACCGGCGTCGAGCGCAGCGTGGAGACGATCCCAGGCGCCGGGGGCCATTCGATCACCCTCCACATCCACCGGCCGGCGACCACACCGCAGCCCGTGCCGGCGATCCTTCATCTGCATGGCGGCGGGATGGCGTTCCTCTCCGCGGCGGATCGCCAGTTCGTCCGCTGGCGCGATGAGCTCGCCGCCCTTGGCGTCGTCGTCGTCGGTGTCGAATTCCGCAACTCGGGCGGGGCGCTTGGTCCTCACCCGTTCCCCGCCGGCCTCGACGACTGCAGGTCGGCACTGCAGTGGCTGCACGCCAACCGTGCCGAGTTGGGTGTGTCGAAGATCGTGGTGTCCGGCGAGTCCGGCGGCGGAAACCTGACGCTCGCCACGGCGCTCGCCGCTCGCCGCGACCGCAGCCTCGACGCCATCGACGGCGTGTACGCGCAATGCCCGTACATCTCCAATCTGTACGCCGAACAGCCGCCCGAGCTTCCATCGCTGCGCGAGAACGACGGCTACTTTCTCGAGCGCTGGGACATGGCGGTGACGGCGTCGATCTACGACCCCGACGGTCTGCACGCCAACGACCCGCTGGCGTGGCCGTATCACGCCGGTCACGACGACCTGACCGGACTGCCGCCGCACGTAATCTCGGTGAACGAGCTCGACCCGTTGCGCGACGAAGGTCTCGCTTATCACCACAAGCTCCGCGCCGCCGGAGTGAGTTCGGTGTGCCACATCATCGTCGGCACGTCGCACGCCGCCGACGTGCTCTTCAGGACGGTCATCCCCGACATCTACGCCGCGTCCGCACGCGACCTGGTGGGCTTCGCTCAGTCGCTCTGACGTGGGTCGGGTGGGCGCACGATCACGCCCGCCGCCAGCAGCGCCTGCTTGGCCTCTGCGACCGTGTGCTCGCGGAAGTGGAAGATCGACGCCGCCAGAACGGCATCGGCACAACCTTCGACGATGCCCTCGACGAGGTGGTCGAGCGTTCCCACGCCGCCGCTGGCGACCACGGGCACGTTGACCTCGTCGCTGATCGTCCGCGTGAGCTCGATGTCGAAGCCCTGCTTGGTGCCGTCGCGGTCCATCGACGTCAGCAGGATCTCGCCCGCTCCGAGTGCCGCCGCTCGACCCGCCCACTCCACGGCATCGATGCCCGTCGCGGTACGCCCGCCGTGGAGGTACACCTCGAAACCTTCGGCCGCCGTGGCGCCGCGCCGCTTGGCGTCGATTGCGCAGACAACGCACTGCGATCCGAACACCGTCGCGATCTCGGCGATCAGTTCCGGCCGCTGCACTGCGGCGGTGTTGACGCTGACCTTGTCGGCTCCCGCCCGCAGCAACCGCCGCGCATCGTCCGACGTGCGCACGCCGCCGCCGACGGTGAACGGGATGAACACGTGCTCGGCGACCCGGTAGACCATGTCGGTCGTGGTGTCGCGGGCGTCCGACGAGGCGGTGATGTCGAGGAACACGAGCTCGTCGGCGCCCTCGGCGTCGTAGCGAGCGGCGAGCTCGACAGGGTCGCCGGCATCGCGCAGGTCGACGAAGTTGGTGCCCTTCACCACCCGCCCGGCGGTGACGTCGAGGCACGGGATCACACGCGCGACGCGCATCACGCCGGCTTCCGCGACGGGGCGAGCGCGGCCAGCGCCTCAGCCACATGGAACCGTCCCTCGTAGAGCGCCTTGCCGACGATCACGCCGGCAACGCCCGGCACGCGTGCGACCGCGGCAAGATCGGCGAGCGACGCCACGCCCCCGGAGGCGATCACCGGTACGTCGGTTGCCGCCGCCGCTCCGGCCAGACCCTCGACATCGGGCCCGGCGAGCGTCCCGTCGCGTGCGATGTCGGTGATCACGAACGCGGCGGCGGTCGGGAACATCTCGATCGCGTCGGCGAGCGCGACGCCGCTGCCCTCGATCCACCCGTGCACGGCGAGCTCACCATCACGGTGGTCGAGCCCCACTGCGACCGGCATGATCGCCGACGCGTCAAGAACCAGCCGCGGGTCGCGGACAGCCGCCGAACCCATGACGACACGAGCAACGCCGGCGGCCGCCAATGCCTCGACGTCGGCGACTGTGCGTACACCGCCACCGGTCTGCAGCCGGCACCGACCCGCCAGCGCCGACGCGATGCGGCCCACAACCGAGCGGTTGACGGGGTCGCCGGTGCGGGCGGCGTCGAGGTCGACGACGTGGATCCACGTCGCGCCCTCCTCGGCGAAGGCAAGCGCGATCGCCAGCGGATCATCCCCGTACACCGTCTCCGTTGCGAAGTCGCCTTTCGTCAGGCGAACGACGCGTCCGCGGCGCAGGTCGATCGCCGGATACAGCTCGAGGCTCAAGGGTCGACACTCCACCGATGCGAGCGAGCGAGCGCCAGCGAGCGAGTGGCCAGCAACTGCGCAGGCGGCAGGTGGCGTGGCCGGGGAACGCCATTGACGGTCATGAGGTGCACACGTCGACGAAGTTGGCGAGCAGTTGGAGGCCCGCCTTTCCCGACTTCTCGGGGTGGAACTGAGTGGCGAACACGTTGTCCGAACGGAACGCGGCGTTGAGTTGGCCGCCGTAGCGGCACGTGGCGGCGACGGCCCCGACATCGTCGGGTACGCCGTGCAGCGAGTGCACGAAGTACACCCACGGCGCGTCGCCGAGACCGCGGAACATCGGTTCACCGGCGCCCCTCAGCTCGAGCCTGTTCCACTGCATCTGCGGGCGCTTCACGCCGGCGGGGATCCAGCGGATCGTGCCAGGGATCACCCCGAGCCCGCGCGCCTCACGGTTCTCGTCGCTGGCGTCGAACAGCATCTGCATGCCGACGCAGATCCCGAGGAACGGCCGCCCTGAGGCGACCGCGTCGAGCGCCGGCTGGTCGAGACCTGAGTGCCGCAGCGCGTCCATGCAGGCACCGAAGGCACCGACCCCGGGCAGCACGACGCCGTCGGCCTCGGCGACCACGTCAGGATCATCGGTGAGGCGCGCATCGGCGCCCGTCGTGGCAATCGCCTTCTGCGCCGAGTGCAGGTTGCCGATGCCGTAGTCGAGAACCGCGACGAGCGGGCGTGTCACAGAGTGCCCTTGGTCGACGGCACGGTCGCCGACCCGTCGACACGTACCGCGTCGTGAAGCGAGCGCGCCAACCCTTTGAACGTGGCCTCGATGATGTGGTGCACGTTGCGGCCGCGGATGAGCTCGACGTGAAGCGTCATCGCCGCCGCGTTGGCGAACGACGTGATCGCGTGCTCGGTCAGTTGCGGATCGAAGGCAGGGTTGCCGAGCGGCAGCGACTCGGGCATCGCCACCCGCCACTCGACGTGGGCACGGCCCGAGAGGTCGAGGGCGATGTCGACCAGCGCCTCGTCGAGCGGAAAGCGGCCGCTGGCGAAGCGGCGGATGCCGCGCTTGTCGCCGAGCGCCTCGCGGAACGCCTCCCCGAGCGCGATGGCGACATCCTCGACGGTGTGGTGCGTGTCTATGTGCAGGTCGCCGACCGCCTCTACACGGAGGTCGAACCCGCTGTGCCGCCCAAGCTGGTCGAGCATGTGGTCGTAGAACGGGATGCCGGTCGACACCTCGGTGACGCCGGTTCCGTCAAGTTCGATCGTCACGTCGACCGACGTCTCCTTGGTGGCCCGAGTGCGTGCGCCGCTGCGAGTCATGCGCGGCCGAGGATCTCGTCGAGAGCGGCGAGGAACACGTCGTTGTCTTCTGGAGTGCCGACCGTGACGCGGAGACAATCCGTCAGACGGGGCCATCCCGAGCAGTCACGCACCAGCACGCT
>DASQTR010000623.1:0-2842 GCA_035641795.1 Ilumatobacter sp. | reverse complement strand
TCGACCAGCGGGAACTGTTCGACGATCCGGAGACGCTCGTCAAGATCGACCGCGACCTCGACCGCATCGGTTGTTCGTCGCCGGACGCCACTAGAAACGATCGGTGACGTCGCAGCGAGGAGAACCGGTTGCCATGCTTTTCTCGCACACGTCATCACCGCATGCACTCGGCCAGTGCGCATGGCCGAGGAATGAGGCTTCCCGGCGACGGTACACGCCGGACGGGAGTACAGTTCGCCGTCTTGGATTGAGTCGCCTCGTTTGGACAGGAGGGCCGGTAGCGCTGTCGCCCCTGCAGGCCTGACGTCTCCTCTGAGTCGTACCGGGAGAGGGCGCTATGAGCAACGGCTATTCGCGAACGACACTTGATCCGCAGCGCAGATGCTGAGGCTGGAGTGGAACTCGCTGCGAACGGGTGATCGCGTGCTGGTTCACGATGCAGAAGACCCGGAGCGCCGACTGGTCGCAGGCGTGGTCGCCGAGGTACTGCAGACATCCGCTTCCAACGAGGTGACAATTCGCCTCACCTCGCCCGGGGGCGGCCGAGTGATACAGCCTCAGCGGCTCAGCGTGCATCACGATCCGGTTAACTTCGACGGCCAATGCTGGCGCTGCGCAGGACCGAAACCGGCGTCGCAGGCCACCGCCCGACCACGGCCGCGCGGTGGCTGACTGTACGCCCGCACGCCTACCTCGCTGGACCACCTGACCGGTAATCCCGCCCTCGCCGTGGTGTGCTCCGTGGCCCGGGCGAGCTCACGGTCGCCCGCGCCGGTGCCTTTGCCCAAGGATCGAAAAGTGCGTGGCCGGGTAGCTGTCGTGCATGCCGGTTGGCGCTCCAGGCCCGCTCGAGTGGCAGACGAATGGTGTGCAGCTGACACTCCACGACCGAGACGGTCGGCGGCCGATCGCCTGGGAGCAGATCGGTGATCTTGTCGCGTCCGATTTCGCGATCGTTCTGGGTGCAGGCGGCGCTACCGGCCTTTCCTTCGAAGCAGGATGCCTGCTGGCGCTGGCGACCGACCATCGGTTACGACTCGGCTGCGCCACTGCGATGGTCGGCACCTCCGCCGGGGCGATCGCGGCAAGTCTCATCGCGCTGGGCTTCGAGGCCGCGGACCTGGCTGCCCTGGTGACCGAAGTCCATCAGCATGTCGATCCCTCGTTGACTTCGCTGAATGTGCGGTTCGCGGACGACATCCCCAGCGTTCCGGGACCGCTGCAACTCTTCCGCCGACCCACGTTCGGGTCCGCGGTTCGAGGAGTGGGACTGGTGTTCCGACGTCGGTTCACCGCCGCGCTCGTGAACGCACTGAAGCAAGGACAGTTCGATCTCGCGCCGCAGCTCCAGTTCCTTGACGCGGTGGACTGGCCACGACCGGATGATCGACTGCGCGTGTGCGCCACGCACGCGACCACCGGCCGGCGACACGTCTTCTCTGCGTCGTCGGATGTGCCACTGATGGACGCAGTGGCGGCCTCGTGCGCGGTACCGGGTGTGATGCGGCCGGTCACGATCGACGGCACGGCATATCTGGACGGGGGATTGGTGTCCCCGACGAACGCCGACGTGTTGCACGATTTCGACGGTGGGCCGATCATTGTCGTTTCGCCGATGAGCGGACGACGTAGCAACACCGTGATCGGTCGGATGAGCATCGTCCACGCCCGCAAGCGGCTCGCCCCGGAGCTCGAGCGGCTGAGACGTCGCCACCCGGTGCTCGTCATCGAACCCGGCAACGCGCTGTCTGCGATGGTGGTCGACGCCGCGCTGGACGCCGAACACAAGGGCGACATCATGACCGCCGCCTACCTCGGCAGTTCGGTGCATCCTTGAGATGCCGTACGCGCGCGGTTGTCGTCACCTCGTCAGCCGGCGCTGTTCGCGACGCGCGCCGTCCGACGCGTTCCGTCAGCCGACGACTTCTGCGACGTTGCTGACCGGCTCGGCCTGCTCGTCGACCTGGTAATGGGCCCGCCGACCACACGCGATGACGTCATTAAAGGTCTTGTCGAAGGAGCCCATCGGATTGCCGGCAAGCAGCGTGTAGAGGCCAGGAAAGGTCGAGAAGTAACCCTGATCCTGCAGGCCCTGGCTGAAGTCGGCGGTGCGGAAGATGTCCCGGGTGTGCGAGTCCAGGCCGTCCCACCATTGACCGATGCGGACCATCGCGTCCATGTACGTCGTCCAGTCCGGGATGTCGGCGGAATCCAGGCTCCAGCCGAACTCGGACAGGTTTTCGGAGAAGAACTCTTGGAATGTCTTGGTTGTCATGACGCCATGGTGCGACGAAGCGATCGCCAGACGCATGAGCAGCTTCTACTCATCGCGCCCGTGCCGATTACTCAGCCAGCGCTCGGCCGCCAAAGTTGCTTGCCGGCGTCGGCGTCGTGCGGTTGAGTCGCCCAACCGGCGGGTAGCACGGACCGTGCCCAAGGCGGACCCGATCGACTCCACCGCTCGAGATCGGCTCGGCATCGAGCTCACAGAGCTGCAGAGTCGAGCGCTCGACTCGACTGTCGGAGGCCGCGACACGCTCGTCGTGAGCCCCACCGGGTCGGGCAAGTCCGCGATCTACCAACTCGCGGGTTCGCTGCTGGAGGGGACGACGATCGTCGTGTCTCCTTTGATCGCCCTGCAGGAGGATCAGCAGAAGGCGATGTCGGGAACCGACCTCGGTCGGGCGGTCGTCGTCAACTCGATCCGCGGCGCACGTCGCCGCGCGGAGGTGCTTCGCACGGTCGCAGCGGGCAAGACCGACTTCGTGCTGCTCGGGCCGGAGCAGCTTGCGACGCCGGATGTGATCGACGCGCTGTCTGCGCGGCGGTTGGATCGGATCGT
>DASQTR010000622.1:0-10918 GCA_035641795.1 Ilumatobacter sp. | reverse complement strand
GTGATCGTGTCGGGGCGCTGGTGGCGGAGCTCGCCCGCCTCGAGACGCGGCAGACCGAGTTGCTCGCCGAGCTCGCCGCCGTCGGCGCCACGCCGGGGTGCATCGCCTCCTGCGACGGCTGACGTGACACCGGACGACGTCAGCACTGTCGAGCGGTCGTGGGACGAGCTCCGACGTCGACGAACGTCATTGATCGCCGAGCTCGCGCGACGGTACGACGATGCCGGCGCCAGCACGCTCCTGCCCGACCTGCGGGCGGCGTGGCTCTACGTCGCCGTCGACGAGCTGGTCGGCCTGCTACCGGCACCGAGCAGGCTCGCCGCCCGCGCCCGCGAGCTGGGCGCGTCGTGGCCGGAGCCGCTGACTGCGCCATGCTTCGCGGTCGACGGCAGAGCCTGGATGGCGGCCGCCGCCGTTTGCTCGACGCGCTGGACACCGTCGACAGAGACGGCGTGGCGCCACGCGTGGCTGCTGCTGTCGGACGAGCTGGCGGCCGAGACCCTGTCGCCATTCGTCGACGGCTGGCACGCCCAGTGACGCCGTAAGGGCTTCGGATCGCACCAAGCTGGTCACCGTCTCGGCGCGCCGGGGTCAGGCGCGTTCGATGCGGATGTCGCCGGAAACCGTCCGCAGGCGCACCTTGACCGGGCGCCGCTCGCTGCTGGCGGAGACTTCCGCCGGCGACGGCAGGCTGACCTTGCCGCTCATCGTCGAGATCTGCGGTTCGACGCGGACTCCGGTGGGCAATCCGAGGCGGATGTCGCCCGACACGGTGCGGATCGTCACGGCAGCACCGGTGGAACGCCGGATTGTCACGTCGCCACTTGCGGTCTCGACGTCGCCGTCGCCGCCCAACTCATCGATGTGGATGTCCCCCGACGTGAGCGACCCGGCGAGGCGCCCGCCCACGCTGCCGACCGTGACGTCGCCCGAGGTGGAGCGGAAGTCGGCGCCGTCGCGGACGATGTCGAGCCGTGTGTCTCCGGACGCAAGCGTGACGTCGGCGCGCACCACGTCGTCGGCACGTACGTCGCCCGACGCCGAGCGAACGCGGAGCGCGCCGAGCGCGCCCCGGGCCACGACGTCGACCGAGGCGCCCTTCACCGTCACGTCGGTGCCCACCGGCACCTCGACCGCGAGCCGGGCCGACCGGCTGCGGCGCGTGCCGCGGATCGCGATGTGATCGCCGACCTGGCTGATGTCGAGTGTGTCGGGCGTCGACCCGTCGACCGACACCGACACGGTGCCGCTGCGCCCGGCAGTGAGCAGCACGCTGCCGCCCGGGAGCTCGATGTCGAGGACGACGTGTTGCGCGACCGCAAACGACTGGTCTCGGCTCACCGGCCAACTTTCACAGATCGAAGCTCTCGTCGTAGTGCTTGCCGCGGCCGCGCTGGCGGGCGCGCTTGCCGAGCGCTTCGACGACCCACGCGTTGACGGAGTCACCGCTGTGCTGGGCGGCGTCCTCGATCAACTGCTTGAGTGTGGGCGTGAGGCGCAGTGTGATGCGCGCATCGAGGTCCTCCGCCTGGCGTGGTTCGCCGACCCGCGGTGCCTCGCCGATGCGCAGCGCCGGATCGCCGTCGGTGAGCAAGACGTCGACGATGTGCTCGGGGAGTTGCGCACGTACTTCGGCAGCGGCCTGCTCGGCAATCTCCATCGCCGCCACGTGCAACGCCGGAGCCAGCGCCGCCACGAGCTGATCGACGGCGGCCTCGACCGCCGGATCGCTGCTCGCCACGGTCGCCTGGCTGACGAGCGCCGCCTCGACGGCGTTGATCACAGGGCGGATCTGCACGCCGGATCAGAGCTTCGGCCGGCGCCGTTTGGGGCGCGTTGCCCGTGTGTCGGTGTCGAGCGAGCGGCGGCTGAGACGGCGCCGCTGATCCTCGTGGAGCGTGCGGACGAGGTCGATCGGGAGCGGGGTCATGAGTACATCCTCGGGAAGCGTGACATCGAAGTGATGTCACCATGATGTCAGACTGACATCAACGTGTCAACCCCGTATCGGGATTGCGGGCCGCTCGTCGCCGGAGGCTTGCGAGGCGACGTCAGTGCGAACGGTGGCGCCGGGAAAGTCCTCGCGAGCAAGCTCACTGCGGATGACTCGAACGACACCGACGAGCGGCGTGATCACTACGGCCCCTACCACGCCGGCCGCGGCCCCTCCGACGAGCGCCGCGATCAAGGTCCCCCACGGTGGCACGTCGATGGCAGCGCCGATGACGGCGGGCTGGATGACGTGGTTCTCGATGAACTGGTACGCGAAGTAGAGGAGGCCCGCCACGAGCCCGCGCAGCGGCCCCGCTACGAGGGCGAACAGGATCAGCGGGATCCCGCCCACGAAACCGCCGATCTGGGGGATGAAGTTCCAGACGAAGGCCCATACCGCGAGCACCGGCGCCATCCCCACGCCGAGCACGAGCGCGATCGTGAACACGACCGAGGCGTTGAGCGACGCGACAAGCGCGGCGCCGGCGGCGTAGCCGGCGAGCGCCGTGCCCGTCGCGGCGGTGATCCGCATGTACTGGCGACGATGCCGCGCCGGCACCTTGTTCTTGGACGCCTCGTAGACACGTGGTCCGTCGATCAACAACGCCATCGCGAACAACGCCGTCCAGAACAGGTCGACGAGCCTCGCCCCGACGGTCGGCAGCCACTCCTCGGGCCGGGCGCGGTCCATTCGCTGCGGGAGGTCGTTCATCTGCTCTTCGATCCACACCGATGCGTTGCGATCGCGCAGCAACGGACCGATCACGCGCGTGTCCTCTAGCTCGGCCACAAGTTCTGGGAGACGTTCGGTGACGGTGTTCGTGGCGCGGGCTCCGTCCTCGACTCCCGCGATCGTCACGAGCACGAGGATGCAACCGATCATGCCGAGCAGGATCGCCGCCGACCATTGCCGCGTCAGCCGTGCCCGCCGCTCGAGCACCGCGATCGGCCGGCTCAGCGCGATAGCGACGAAGCCTCCGATCAGCAGCCACACGATCGCCGATCCGAGGCGACCGAGCAGGGCCCAGAGCAACACGCCGCCGGCGAGCATCGCCATCGCCACCACTGCGCCGCGCCATCCGATGGGGATCGTGAGTCCACCCACCACACGGGTGTGCTTGGGGTCGAGCGACCATCCCGGGGGCCTACCGGGCCAGTTGCGGCTTGCCAGCGCGGCGCACAGCATGGCGCCGAGCACGACCGTCACGAACGACCCGCCGACGCCCGCCATCGCGATGCCGAGGCCGACGCTGATGACGTAGGCGGCGACCCCGATCCGCATCGTCACGCGTTCGATGTACAGACGGCGCACCAAGACCACCCCGATCGCGATCGCGGCACTTGCGAACAGCGCGATCCAGGCCGACGACGTGGGGTCGATGGCGAGCAGGAGACCGACCGGCGTCAGACCGATCGCCCAACCGAAGGCCGGAACGACGAACCAGACCCCCGCCCACAGCCCGACCGCTACCGAACCGGGCAGGCCGCACAGCTCACACACCAACCAGACCGCCGCCGACGAGACGGCGACCAAGGCCAGCGATCGACGCATGTAGCCGACGCCGTTGCGTTCGACGTCGTGCAGGAACACGCGCGCCCGTGCCCGGGGCGACGCGCTCGCATCGTCTCCGTTCGATTGCTGTGCCGGCGGCACGACGTCGCGCGGCCAGCGGGCGATGAACCAGTCGACGATCGGCTTCCCGCTCGATTGGAAGAACGTGGCCAGAATCACCACCGCGATCAGCAACAGCAACTGGCGACTGACTTCGGTGCCCCCCTCGCTTCCCACGACCACCAGTGACGGCACGCGCTGGAGCCACTCGTCGATCGCGCTGTCGAGCTGCAGAGCGGTGACGACGCGGTCGGCGAAAGAGCCCGGACGGACCTGGTCGAGCCGCTCGCGAATGCGATCGGCGACGACCTCTGACTGCGTGCCGAGGTCGTGCAACACGACGTAGGCGAGCGTGACGACGGCGGCGAGTGTGCCGATGGCGGTGGTGACGAGCGAGCCGACGTTGCCGATCCAGCGCTGCAATGTGCGTTGGATCGGCAACGTGATCAGCGACAGGCAGACGGCGGCGAACGTCAGACCGATCGCCTCCTGCACGCGTGCGACGAAGACGGCGGCGGCGACTGCCGCCACGCCGACGACGACCAGCATGGCCAGTGAGGTCATGCTCACCGTTCTGCCAGAGGCGTCGTCCGCTTCGGCCGTGGGCCCGCGGGAAGGCTCCGTGTTGGCGGGCTTGATGCTCATCCGTGGCCCGCGTCTCGGCGACGCCTGATGCCCATGGCCTTCCGGATACCCGACGCGTTTGTCGCCCAAACGATGCGCTCAGGACTCGGGCGGAACGCGTGGGAGACTTTGAGCCGAATCCCACGTGCGACGCGAGGAGGCGCCGCGGATGACTCGCCTCGGATACCAGATCCCCAACTTCACCTATCCCGACACGACGCCCCGGCAGCTGTTCGGCACCGTCGTCGCGCAGGCGAAGGCCGCCGAGGAAGCCGGCTTCGACCGCGTCATGCTGATGGACCACTTCTACCAACTGCCGACGCTCGGCGCGCCCGAGGAACCGATGTTCGAGTGCTACGCGATGCTCGCCGCGCTCGCCCAGCACACCGCGTCAGTGCGGCTCTCGGCGCTGGTAACGGGCAACACCTATCGCAACCCGGCGCTGCTCGCCAAGCAGGTGACGACGCTCGACCATGTTTCGCATGGGCGCGCCGCGCTCGCCATCGGCGCCGCTTGGTTCGAGCTCGAGCACACGTCGTTGGGATTCGAGTTCGGGACACTCAGCGATCGCTTCGAGAAGCTGGAGGAGGCACTCAGGATCGTCATCCCGATGCTGCGCAGTGAACGTGTCACGTTCACGGGCCGCCACTACCGGGCCGACAATGCGATCAACTCGCCGCCCCCGCTGTCACGCATCCCGGTGATGATCGGTGGCAGCGGCGAGCGCAAGACTCTGCGGATGGTGGCGCAGTACGCCGACGAGTCGAACATCGGCGGGCCGGTGTCCGAGGTGCCTCACAAGCTCGACGTACTCGCCGAGCACTGCGAGCGAGCTGGGCGTGACCGCTCGGAGATCGCGGTCTCGAAACACATCACGTGCTGCATCGCCCCGACGCGTGAGGAGGCCGAGCGCGACCTCGTCCGCATGGCGGAGATCAAGGGCTGGAACGAGGCGCGCGTCGAGATCGCCAAGACGACGCTCGTGTTCGGTGACCCCGACAGCGTCGGCGAACAGCTCGCGTCGGTCAGGGCCGCGGGCGTCGACGGGTTCACGATCAACCTCGCGGTCAATGGCCACAAGACCGAACGCATCGCGCTGCTCGGAGAGGTCGCCAACAAGGTGCTCGGCTGAGCTCGCCTCCGCGACCGCTACGGCGTCGGATCGCTGAGAGGGCGGCCGCCGCGGGCGGCGATCAGCTGGTGGCGCATGACCAGCAGCGTCAGCAATCCGAGTACGACACCGCCGATCGCGTCCGATGCGTAGTGCATGCCGAGGTACAGCCGGCAGGTGATCACCACGATCGGCGCCGCCACGGCGATCGCCGCGAACACCGCCCGCGACAGCTTCGACCGGGTGTTCCAGAACACCACGGTGGCGATGCCGACGTAGAACACGACGCAGGCCGCTATGTGTCCGCTCGGCCAGCTGAACGTGGGCGCCGTGTCGAGTTGCTCGATCTGCGGACGCTCTCGGCGCACGATCTTCGACGCGGTGAAGAACACCGACACCTCCAACAGCAGCCCGAACGCGATGAACGCCCAGTCGTGCCATCGCCGGTACATCCACAACATCAGCGGGCACAGGACCACCAGTAGCCCGATCTTGGTTCCGGTGTCCGACAGAGCAGAGCCGATCGTCGCGAGGTCGTTGCGCTGGTCGGTGCGTTGGTCGTCGAGCCACCGGCTGAGGCGCGCCTCGGCTCGGCCTCCACCCGAGGGTTCCCACCACTGCACGATCGCCAGCCCGACGAGCACATAGGCGGTGGTCATGGCGACCCAGATCACGGCAAGCGCCTTCAGCTGCGGCTTGTGCAGGGGCGGGACCTTCCAGAACGGTTTCGCGTCGGGCGTCGCGTCCAGCGTGCGATGGTTGGTCGCGGACGGCGTGTCGATGGCCACATGGTCTGTGTCCAAATGGTCTGTGTCGGGGTTCGTCGTCACATCGTTCGCCGTGACATCGTTCGTCGTCGCCGTTCGGTCGACATCGATCTCGCTCATGCAGGCGTCTCCACTTCGCGGCGGTCTTCGGGTGCGGCGGTCAGCTTGTCCTCGGCGATGCGCTCGGCCGGTTCGCCGAACTTGAGGATGCGGCCGCCGAAGAGGACAGTCACCAGCACGAACCACGTCCAGCCGACCATCGCGCCGGCGATCACGTCGGTCACCCAGTGGACACCGAGCAGGACCCGGGTGGTGGCGACCGACAACGTGATCACGAGTACGACGACCACGGCCGCACGTCGCGCCGGGCGCGACGATCTGCGGGTGATCACGAGCGCTATCGCGGCCCAGCACGCGGCTGCCGCGGCGGTGTGCCCGGACGGGAAGGAATAACCATGCGGGTCGGTGAGTCGTAGGACGTTCGGGCGCTCGCGCTCGACGAGCAGCTTGAGACCGTTGTTGAGCAAGGACACGCCGAGACCCACGGTCGCGAGATAGCCGAGCACCGCGAGCTTGTGATGCCGCCAAGCTTGCAAGGCGCCGATGACCGTCATGACGATCAGCAACCATCCCGTAGCTCCGAACTCCGTGATGCCCTCGAGCACCCTCGTCGTGGTGTGCGACGAGTTTTCCGCGCCGAACTCCGCGGCTGACTGGTCCCACCGGGCAAAGCCGCGACCCTCGTCGATGGAGTCGAAGATCCATCCAACGGTCGTCGCCGTAACGAGCACGACCGTGAAGATGAACGCCAGCGCCGCGCCTCCGACGACGCGGCGATCCACGTAGTGGAGCATGCGCCGGAGGGGTGCCGGCGCATGCACGACGAACCAGCGCTCCTCCTTCTCTGTGTCGAGCGGCGCGTCGCGCTTGGCGAGGATGCTGAAGGCGAAGTACGCGAGGAGGCCCGCGGCCACGACTACCACGATCACGAGGAGGATGGTCATGACACCTTGTCGAGGTCGAGATGGCGCACGATGAGTGCGCAGAACACGCCGTAGACGACGAGGGCGAGGCCCGTCAGTATCACGGTGATCGAACCGATCTGGTGTGTCGCCAACTCACGAAAGGCGTTGTCGAAGCCACGCGCATCGCGGGCGTCGTAACGCCACGCCGCCTGCGCCACGAAGAAACCGACGGCGGCGGTGGCGACGCCGCGACTGATCCAGCCCACGGTGCCGGCCGTCGTCACCGCCTTGCGCTCCGCCTCCGGCGCGTCCTCGAAATCGAGATCGTCGAGGAATGACTTCTTGATGCCCCGATCGACGATGAAGAAGATGCCGATCCCCACCATGACGATGCCGGCCGCGAGCAGGGCCCAACGGCCGACGGGGTTACTCAGCATCCACCCCGACAGGCGCTCCACGCTGTTCTCGTCCTTGGCCTCCTTGCCGTTGATCACGGCCGTCACCGCCGTGAAGGCCAGCACCGCGTAGAAGCCGGCGCTGAACAGATAGCCGACTCGCTCCAGCCAACACTTCACGTCGTTGCCGCGGACGAGCGCGGCGGTCAGCAGGCGCCAGACGACGTACAGCGCGAGACCGATCGCCAGCACCCATATGAGAGCGGTGCCGAACGGCGTCGAACGCAGCTGGCCGATAGCGCCTTCCGGCGAAGCGTCGTCGGATGTCGGCCGCCTGCGGCCGATCGCGAACGCGGTGATTCCCATCAGCCCGTAGACGACACCTTTGGCGATCCACCCGAAACGCGCCAAGCGCTCCAGCCACGGATGCTCGTCGACCTCCTCTTCCACCCTCTCCGAGACCTGCTCAGTGACGTTGTCGGCATCGATCCGGACGGCTGACGTGTTCATGCTTCCGGATCGTTCCCACCCCCATGACCGGCCAAACCGCCACACGACGCTCGGCATCGCAGCCGAGCTGCCCACCGGAGCAGCTACTACGCACTAGATGGCGCGTCAGATGGCGAACTTCGTGCGGTGACGCGTCGCCTGCTCAGCGGCGCGATCGGCGCCGTGCGCGTCGCCCAGGCCCCGCAGGGCGCGGGCGCGTTGCGTCCAGCTGTACACACTGCCCTCGCGAACGCCCAGCCGCTCTGCGGTCAGGGCCCTGGCGAGTTCGAAGCGTCCCGACCGCAGCGCCGACTCGAGCAGTGTGCGCTGCAGCGCGTCACGCTGCGCGTGCGAACCACCGAAGTGCTGCAGCACACGCCGGAGTGGCAGCAACTCGGCGATCACGTCGTTGTCGCGTTGCTCACCGAACGCGACCACGGCCCGGCACGCCGGCAGCCCGATCTCGGCCGTCATCCGCGCATTCGTACCCGACGCCGTGTCGAGCCACCGATCGAGCGTGCGCACCACGCCGTGTGCCTCGGCGAGGCGGGCTGCGCCCACCAACGCCATCGTGGCGTGCAGGTCGTTGAAGACGTACCACGGCGCGGTGGCGGCCTTCGGCGCCCACGCGTCGGCGAGCCGGGCGAAGCGTGTCCCGGTGTCGATCTCATCGAGCAGCATCCGCCACAGCAGGGCGCTGGCATCGAGCATCTCGATCGGCACGCCGAGCGAACCCTCGTGGTGGATCTCCGCGTCGTAGATGGCGAGCGCCCGCTCGGGGCGTCCGGCCTCGAGCTCGTAGAGCGCGAGGTGCCACCAGTTGTGGACGGTGAACAGGTTGCCCGCTTCCCACCGCGTCCCGTCCGAACGCAGGAACCCGATGCCGTCGTCAACCTTGCCCTGCATCTCGTAGGTGTGCACGACGGCGTGGACCGCCCAGACGTCGTCGGGGTTGGCTTCGACGGCGGCCAAACCCATATCGAGGGCGTGTCCGTAGTGGCCCGCCTCCTCGAGACCGAACGCCGCCATGCCGCCCACGAAGGGCGCGTGCGGGTGGTCGTGGCCGAGCTCACGCAAGGACCTGATCGGACGGTCGCGCAGGCTCTGCGCGTCGCCGAGGAAGAAGTCGAGCTGGTGCCCGAGCATCAACGCCAACATGTCGGCCGGCCAGCAGATCAACAGGTCGTCGAGCCGGCGCGCGGCGCCGGTCCAGTCGCCCGCCAACCACGCGCCGATCGCCGCCGCGTGAGCCTCCTCGCGGGCGTTGCCGTTCGACGCCGCGAGCGCCTCGTGCGCATCGCGTGCGGTCGCCAGATCGGCGGCGTCGGTGCTCATCAGGTGCAGATAGGCGATCAGTGCGTGGGCCATCGGCGCCGGCGAGTGGTCACCGGCGAGCTCGGTCGCCACGTCCACCGCCTCGGGATCGAATCGCAGCAAACGATCGATGGCGCGGTCGTAGCGGTCGATCGTGGCCCTATCGCCGCTGATCGGGTTGCCGTTGGCGTCGCAACCGGAGGTCGCGGCGGGGGTCGACGTTGTCGAGTTCATGGTTGTCGAGTTCATGGTTGTCTCCTTGCTCGGTACTAACCGAGTGACGTGAGGAAACGCCTCACACTGTGAGCCCGCGGCGCTCGATCGTCCAGCTGACCTCGTTCTCGGGCCGGTACGAGCACCACGTTCCGGTGCGAACCGAGTTCGCGAGATGGCGACCCAGCTCCGGGTGGAGCTGGTCGAGCTTGCGGATCGCGGCGCGAACCCTGTACGTCACGGCCGTTCGCGCCCGTTCCGAGCTCGAGCCCGTCGTGCGCGATCGCCCCCCGAGCCCGAACGCCTCGCTGAGCTGCTCGACGAGGGCGTCGAGCTCGAGCTCGGCCCGCTCCGCCCGGGCGCGGTCGTTGTCGTCACGCGCCTGGTCGATGTCGTGCTGCAGCTCGACAATGCGCGCCTGATACGCCTTGCGCGCCTTTTCATCGATTGCCGGCCCGGCGGCGTCGCCGACGTCCGCCCCGCCCATCAGCTCGAGCGCGTGGACCTCGACGCCGGGCCTGGCGAGCAGGATCGCCAGGTCGCGCACGCCCTTCATGTCGCGGATCCGGACGGTCCGGCCGCCGAACCCGACGCGCCACGAGTCGCCTTCGGACAGCAGCTCCGGCTCGGCACCGGCGCCCGCTGCCCGGGCTGCCGCGGCCTCGGGTGGCCGCATATCGACGGCATGCCGCTCACCGTCGAGCGCCGCCCGCGCCCGTTCGAGCGCGTCGCGGAGGTGCACGCCGACCGGTTGTGCCGGCGCCATGGCGGTCAGCTCGGCCACCGCTAGGGGGAACAGCTCGGGCAGGACGGTGATCGCCGACGAACGCGGCACGGCCGCGAACAATGCCACCGCCTGCTCATGCTCGCCGAGGTGGTGGGCCGTCGCCGCCGCCGTACGGACTGTGATCGCCACCTCGCCGAGCGCGCCGCGGCTCGCGGCGAAATCGAGTGCACGCCGCCACAGCGAACGTGAGCCCTCCCATCCGTCCGGCCCGAACGAGGTGACGGCGGCGGCGGTACGCAGCAACGCCGCCGTCCACCATGGCTGACCCATCGCCGCCGAGCGCGTGCGCGCCTCGTCGAGTTCGGCTTCGGCGCCGGCGACGTCGCCGCATCGCAGCAGCACCCTGGCGCGCACGAGGTGAGCGAGCACGACGACGAAGACGTCGTCCGATTCGTGCCCGCGCCGCAGGACGTCGGCGAGCTGATCGAGGGCCGCCTGACGCTGCCCGGCGAGGTCGAGCTCGCCGGCCCGGAAGGCAGTGACCTCGAGCGCCAACGATCCGAAGCCGGTCCGCTCGGCTGCAGCGGCGGCGCGTTCGAAGTGCCCGGCCGCCGCAAGTGGGTCCTCGGCGCGGGCGGCCAGCCCCCAAGCCCGCTCCGCGAGCGCAACGGCGGCGTCGCTGGCCGCCGGATCGTCCGCGACCGCGGCG
>DASQTR010000621.1:0-4367 GCA_035641795.1 Ilumatobacter sp. | reverse complement strand
TGCTGACGCTGCGGCCGGCGTGAGTGACGTACGTGGACGGGACGCTGACCGTCAGGCGATGTGGTTGACGTCGATCGTCGGGCGCTCCGGCGTCGGCAGGGTCGCTACCGGGTAGCCGACGTAGATGATCCCGACGAAACGGTCGTGCGGCTCGAACTTGCAGACCTCGAGGGCGCGGGGCGAATCGTGCAGCGGCGGGGTCGACCAGTACGTGGCGACGCCCTCGGCGGTCGCCCCGAGCAGCACCATCTGCACCGCCGCCGCCACGGCGTAGCGGTTCTCCTGGTCGATCGTCGGGTTGTCGTTCGGCGCGCTGGCGGCGGCGAGGATGTTGGGCGTGCGCCCGAACTTCGTGCGCGTCTTGGCGCGCTTGACGTCGTCGCCGAACTGGCGCTCTTCCATGTCGTCGGCGAACGCCTCGCCGAGCCGCAGGCGGGCGTTGCCGGTCAACGAGGCGAAGCGATACGGGAACGTGTGCTTGTGGTTCGGCGCCCAGCGCGCCAGCTCACACAGCCGGTCGATGACTTCGGCAGGAACCGTGCGCTCGCCGTCGACGCGCATGTTGGTGCGGCGTGACCTGACCAGATCGGCAAAGGCGTCGAAGGCGCTGCTCATGCGTCCAGGATGTCAGCCGCCGGCACGATTTCCAGATTTTGCCGAAACGGATCGTGCTCGGCGGGTGGCGATCCAGGGTGGCCGACTACGTTGACGTCGTGGCGCGCGTGAGCTTCGCGAAGGCGATCCAGCGGCACGCAGCATGCCCTGCCGCCGACATACCCGGCGACACGTTGCGGGCTGTGCTCGTCGGCTACTTCCAAGCTCACCCTGCCGCGCGCAGCTACGTGCTCGACGAGCGGGGGTCGGTGCGCAAGCACGTCGCCGTGTTCGTCAACGACACGCTCGTTCTCGATCGCGAACAGCTGTCCGACCCGATCGCCGTCGACGACCGGGTCAGCGTCTTCCAGGCACTCTCAGGAGGTACGACATGAGCACACCCCCCGGCACCGCCGCATGGATCGGAACCCGCAAGGGCCTTTTCAGGGTCGACGTCAATGGTGGGGCGCCCACGATCGGCGCCCCTGCGTTCCTCGGCTCGCCCGTCACCAACGCGGTTGCAGATCCGCGGGACGGCACCGTCTACGCCTCGCTCGATCACGGGCACTTCGGGGTGCACCTGCACCGCAGCGACGACGGCGGCGACACGTGGAAGGAGATCGCCCCGCCCGAGTACCCGCCGAAACCCGAGGGCGTGCAGCACCTGAACCCGATGTCGCAGCGCGAAGTCGTGTGGGCGACCCAACTCGGCTGGACGATCGAGCCGGGCCATGCCGACGAGCCGGGGGTGCTGTGGTGCGGCACGATCCCTGGCGGCTTGTTCCGCTCGGAGGACCGGGGCGACTCGTGGCAGTTCGTCGACGGTTTCTGGGACCTGCCGGCTCGCGTGAAGTGGTTCGGTGGCGGTTACGACGACGCCGGCATCCACTCGATCAGCGTCGACCCACGCGGCGCCGGCCGCGTGGTCGTCGGTATCTCGTGCGGCGGGGCGTGGCGCACGGAGGACAGCGGAAAGTCGTGGGACGTCGCCGCCCACGGCATGCGCTCCAGCTTCCTGCCGCCCGAGCTGGCCGGCGACCCCGACAACCAGGACCCACATCGGATCTCTCGCTGCGACGACGAGCCGGACGTGCTCTGGTGCCAGCATCACTGCGGCATCTTCCGCTCCACCGACAACGGCGACAAGTGGGTCGAGATCGAGCGCGCGGGACCGTCGACGTTCGGGTTCGCGGTCGCCGCTCATCCGCATGACCCGCTCACTGCATGGTTCGTGCCGGCGATCAGCGACGAAGTGCGCGTGCCGGTCGACGGACGGATGGTGGTCACGCGCACCCGCGATGGTGGCGAGTCGTTCGACGTGCTCTCCGCCGGATTACCGCAGCGCGACGCCTACGACCTCGTCTACCGCCACGGGCTCGACGTCGATGCCAGCGGCGAGCAGCTGTTGCTGGGCTCGACGACCGGCTCGCTCTGGTACAGCGGCGACGGCGGCGACTCCTTCGTCGAGGTCTCCTCGAACCTGCCGCCCGTCCACTCGGTGCGCTTCACCCGATGACCGCGGACGGCTCGTCCGCAGTCGTTCGCGACGGTCCGCCGTCAATTCACGATCTCGACCCGTACGAGGTGCGGGTACTCGGCTGCCTTGTCGAGAAGGAGACGACGACCCCCGACGTCTACCCGCTGACGCTCAACAGCTTGCGCTCGGCCTGCAACCAGTCGACAAGCCGCGACCCCGTGGTGGCCTACACCGACCCCGAGATCGAGCAGGCACTGACGTCGCTGCGCGGTCGCGGCTTGACCCGAACCGTGCACAGCACGTCGAACCGGGCAACAAAGTTCCGTCACGTGCTGCCGGACGTGCTGCAGCTCGACGCGGCGGAGACGGCTGTGCTCGCGGTGCTCATGCTCCGCGGCGCCCAGACCGCGGGTGAGCTCAAGGGACGCACCGAGCGCCAGCACCGCTTCCACTCGAGCGACGAGGTGGGCGCCGTCCTGACGTCGCTCGCCACGCGCGACGACCCGCTCGTCCGCCGGCTCGACCGCCAACCCGGACAGAAGGACGCCCGCTGGGTGCACCTGTTGGCGCCGCTCGCGGCCGCGGTGCCAGCGGCCGGAGCGGTCGCCGACGAGGAGACAGGCATCGTCGCCACCGCACCAGCAGCGCCTGGCTCGAATGATCCGTACGGCGAGGCGACCGCGGAGTTCTACGACCTGCTCGAGACCGCGATGTGGGACACGTTCGGGCTGCAGATGCTCGACGAGCTTGCCGGCGTCGATCCGTCGGACGGGCCGATCATCGACGTCGGCAGTGGCACTGGCGTCGGGCTGGCATACCTTCGCGCCGCGGTGCCGGGCGCGCGGCTGGTTGCGATCGAGCCCTCGAAGGCGATGCGCGTCGCGCTGCACACGCGTCTGTCCGAGTTCACCGAGCTGCGCGAGCAGACGACGGTGATCCCGACGACCTTCGGCGAGGCGCCGTTGCCCGACCGCGCCTCGGCAATGGTGCTGTCGGCGCTGATCGGTCACCTGTCCGACGCCGAGCGCACGCACCTGTGGTCGTACGTCGCCGAGCACACCGTCGCCGGCGCGCCGGTGGTCATCGGCGTGCTGGCGCCGGCCAGGCCGCTGCGGGTCGAGCTCCTCAAGTACGGGGAGCGGCGAATCGGGGACTACGTGTACGAGGGTTGGCAGTCGGGCGTCCCGCTCGACGAGCTGCGGATGATGTGGACGATGGTCTACAAGGTCGTCGATTCGGTCACGGGCACGACCGTCGCCGAGTACACGGCGACGGCGCCGTGGCGCTGCGACGGCGCCGACGACATCCGTCGCGAGATCACGTCGTACGGGCTGACGATGACCGAGCACGACGACTACGTGATCGTGCGGCGACCCGAGTGAGGGCGCTCGTGCAGCGGGTGACGCGGGCGCGCGTGGTCGTGCTCGAGGCGGGCGAAGTGGCGGGTGAACTGGCGAACGCGATGGCGGGCGAGATCGGAGCCGGCCTGTGCGTCTTGGTCGGCGTGACGCATGACGACACGCCGCAATTGGCCCAGCGCATGGCGGACAAGATCTGGTTCCTGCGCGTGCTCGACGACGCCGAAGGGGTGATGAACCGCTCGCTGGCCGACGTCGCCGGCGACGGCGGCCGGGCGGAGGCGTTGGTCGTCAGCCAGTTCACGCTCTACGGCAGCACCGACAAGGGCCGCCGCCCGAGCTGGATCGCTGCCGCCGCGCCGGAACAGGCCGAGCCGTTGGTCGACGCCGTCGTGGCGCGGCTGCGAACGCTCGGCTGCACCGTTGCAACCGGTCGCTTCAGAACCGAGATGCACGTCGAACTCGTCAACGACGGCCCGGTGACGCTGATGCTGGAAACCTAGGTGCGAATCGGTGTCTGGCACGCCGAGCCGTGGGCTGCCAAACCCGTAAGAAAGCCGCGTGCCTGACACCGAGCGTTTGCGCTCAACGCCAGAGCCCGGTGTCAGACACCCTGGCGGGTGTCAGCCACCGGCGGACGCGCGGCGGGGTTTGATCTCGCCGAACCAGAGCGAGATCGCCAGCACCGCGACCAGCAGCACGATCCATGGCCAGTTGCCGAATCGCGTGTACCACGTGCGGCCGCCGCGTTGCGGCACGTCCATCGTGATCACCTTCTGCTCGCTGACGTCGGTCCGCTGGTACACGTGGCCGTCGACGTCGACAAACGCCGAGAAGCCGGTGGGGGAGACCTGCACGACCCAACGCCCGTTCTCGACCGCTCGCAGCTTGCTCGACGCGACCTGCTGGCTCTGCAGCACCGTGCCGGTATAGCTGGC
>DASQTR010000620.1:0-2283 GCA_035641795.1 Ilumatobacter sp. | reverse complement strand
TCCCGAGGCCGAGCAGCAGCCCGGTCAGCGAGGCCAGCAGGCCGATCATCAGCGCCGCCGCCGTCGCCGCGGTGCGCGCTGGGTTGCGGACCGAGTTGGCGCTGGCCAGGCGTCCAGCCGAGCCGCCGGTGCGGCGGGCCGGCCAGCCGACCAGGCTCGCGAGCGGTTTGACGAGCCGCGGCGCGATCAGCGCCACACCCACGAACAGCGACAGCACGCCGCCCGCTAGCAGCAGCGCCACGGCGCCGCCCGGCAGCCCGTTCGCGAACACGCCGGCCGACATCGCCGCCACCGACGCGCCGATGACGCCGAGTGCCACCTTCGTCGAGTGCTTCTGCATGCTCGTCTGCGGCAGCTCGGACCCCTCGCGCACGGCCGCGATCGGCGGCACGCGGGTCGCCCGGCGCGCGGGCAGGATGCTCGACAGGACGGTGATGACCGTCCCCAACAGGAGCGAGACGATGATCGTGCGCGCCGCGATCACGGTGCCGGCGCTCGGCAGGTCGACGCCGAGGGCGACGAACAGGGCGTTGATGCCCTTCGCGATCCCGAGGCCGAGCAGCAGCCCGGTCAGCGAGGCCAGCAGGCCGATCATCAGGCCCTCGAGGACGACCGAGCGCAGCACCTGCCTGCGCGAGGCGCCGAGCGTCCGCAGCGTCGCGAACTCACGCGTCCGCTGGGCGACGGTGATCGAGAGCGTGTTGAAGATCACGAACGCGCCTACGAACAGCGCGATCCCTCCGAAGCCGAGCAGGAAGATCCGTACGTAGCTCAGGCCTTCGTTGGTCTCCTTGGCGGCGTCCTTGGCCTCATCGGCGGCGAGCTTGACGTCGACGTTGGCGGGTACGAGCGCCTGCACCGCCTCTTGGACCTCGGCCGGAGAGCTGCCGTCCTTGGCGGTGATCGAGATCGCGTCGTACTGGCCCTCCTGGTGGAGCAGGGCCTGTGCGGTGGGGAGGTCGACGATCGCCATCACGGCGCCGCCGATCGAGCCGACGTCACCGAACGTCGCGATGCCGGTGATCCGGTATGGCTTCACCGGGCCGTTCGCGGCCAGGCCGATCTCGTCGCCGACGCCGTAGTCGTGTTTCTCGGCGGTGCCGAGGTCGATCGTGATCTGCCCGGCGCCGTGCGGCCAGTCGCCCTGCGCGAGCCTGAACGGGGTGAGCTCGGGGTGGGTCATGTCGAAGGCCGAGATGAACGTGGGGTTCTGGCTTCCGAGCGACTTTCCGTCGCGGCCGATCACGTCGGCCGCGGTGTCGTCGTCGATGGACCCGGCGGCTGCGTCGACCTGGGACAGTGCACGCACGTCGCGCAGCACGCTGGATGGAATGGTGGGGATGTCGGCCGTCTCGGACTTGACGACCTGGTGGCCGGTGACGACGACGTCTGTGTTCTGGAACGAGGTCTCGAAGATCGAGTCGAACGACTTCTTCATTGTGTCGGTGAGCACGAAGGTGCCGCTTACCATCGACACGCCGGTGATCACCGCGAAGGCGGTGAGCAGGGCGCGGATCTTGCGGCCCGCGAGGCCCTTGAGCGCGACCTTGATCATCGCTGGGTCACCTCTTCGAGCGCCGCCAGGATCTCGGGCGCGCTGGAGCGGGGGAGGTCGTTGACGATCTCGCCGTCGGCCAGGAACAGCACGCGATCGGCGATCGCCGCGGCGTGCGCGTCGTGCGTGACCATCACCGTGGTCTGGCCGAGCCCGTCGACCGACTCGCGCAGCAGCGAGAGGATCTCGGCGCCGGTGCGGGAGTCCAGGTTGCCGGTCGGCTCGTCGGCGAACATCACCGTCGGCCGCGAGACCAGGGCGCGGGCGACGGCCACGCGCTGCTGCTGGCCGCCCGACATCTCGGCGGGGCGGTGCTTGAGGCGGTCGCCGAGGCCGACCCTTCCGACCAGCTCGTCGAGCCACTCACGGTCGGGGCGCTGGCCCGCGAGGTCGAGCGGGAGGACGATGTTCTCCTGTGCCGTGAGCATCGGGAGCAGGTTGAAGAACTGGAAGATGAACCCGATGTGGTCGCGGCGCAGCTTGGTCAGCTGGGTGTCGTCGAGGCGGGTGATCTCCTGGCCGGCGATCGAGACGCGGCCCCCGGTCGGCTTGTCGAGCCCGGCGAGGATGTGCATCAGCGTGGACTTGCCGGAACCCGACGGGCCCATCACGGCCGTCAGCTGCCCTTCGGCGATGTCGAGCGACACGCCGCGCAGCGCATAGACCGCGGTGTCGCCCTCGCCGTAGCGGCGCACGAGATCGGTGGCGGACACGGCGGCGGCCGGCGG
>DASQTR010000619.1:0-5352 GCA_035641795.1 Ilumatobacter sp. | reverse complement strand
GGGGTAGGGGTTGCCGCCGGGGTAGGGGTTGCCGCCGGGGTAGGGGTTGCCGCCCGGGTATGGGTTGCCGCCGGGATACGGGTTGCCGCCGGGATACGGACTCCCGCCGGCGTGGCCGAACAACACATGATTCGGTTGCGCCACGAAGCCCGCCGAGCGGATCACCTCGATCGCCGCCAGCGGGTCGGCAACGCCCATTACCAACACGAGGTCGTCATCGTCGCGGTCCCGCTCAGGTCCGATCGGGCGCACCAGCAGCCGGCCCTCCCGGTCGCGCCCGATGCGATCGTCGATCAGCCGCAATGCGGCGCGAACCGTGATCAGCTGATTCGGCCGGTACGAGAACACGCCACGTTGCTCGTCGGCGCGAAACTGGACCCGTGCATCCCATGGTCCGGTCGGCGGCCGCGGCCCCGACGGCGGCGGATACGAAGGCTGCTTCGCTTGCTCGGGCATGGCCGTCCCTTCACGTGTCGTCGGTACGCGGGCAGTACGAGGAACGCGAGCGGATTGACAAGCAGCGGAGCGACCTCTCCGCTCAGGTCCCGAAGAAGAATGCCACGTGACGACCGCCGCGATCTCCGATTTCTCGCTCAGCGACGAGCTCACGCGCAAGATCCAGGAGAATCCGCGCGACGCGGTCAAGTTCGCCGCTGCGCTGCTGCGCGCCAGGGACCGCACCGACCGTGACCGGGCGGTCGCGGCGTCGGCGCTGGCACGTGCACTGCTCGACATGGGAGAGCAGTCCCGCGCAGCATCGATCGCGACTCAGGCGGTGTCGCTGTCGGTCGATTGCGGCGACGACGCCGTCGCCTTTCGTGTGCGCCTCGGGGCGGCCGTCGTGCTGGCCGAGAGCGGGCACGTCAACGAAGCGCTCCAGGCGCTCGACGACGAGAAAGGACCGATGTCCGACACCGATCGCGGGCGGCTCGCGATCCAGCGCGCCTACGTCCTTCATCACGCGGGACGCCTGGGGGAGGCACTCGAGTCGCTCACCGCCGCCGAAGTGCTGCTGGGTCCGGTTTGTGCTGTCGACGACCGGATGCGGCTGATCCAGAACCGCGCCCTGGTCCTTCTCCAGCAGGCTGACTTCCGAGCTGCCGAAGCGGACCTGCTGGAGGCCGAGCGGCTGGGCGACGAGTTCGGCTACCACTCCGCCAGCGCCCTGAGCGCCTCCAACCTCGGTGTGCTCTACGGCCGGGTCCGCCGCATCGCCGAGTCGACGCGGTGCTTCGACAACGCCATCGCCCGTTTCGAGCGCGCCGGCAACCCGGTGCGGATGCTGGCGATCATGCACCTCGACCGAGCGGAAACGTTGATGCATACGGGGCTCGTCGCCGACGCCGTCGAGGCTGCCGCCACGGCGCTGCGTTACGTCATGCCGACCGGCAACCGAGTGCTGCTCGGTGATGCCCATCTGCTCCATGCGCGCGCGTTGCTGGCGGCGCGCATGTTCACCCGTGCCCAGCGCGCCGCCACGCTGGCCGGCGACGTTCTGCGGGAATCCGGGCGCGAGCGCATGGTCACCCACGCCGAGGTGGTGGCCGCGCTCGCGCACCTGGAGAACACGCCCAGCACGGCGGGCCTCGACCAGCGCTCCGACTCGGCCGGGCTAGTTGGTCAGTGTGCCGCCGACGGCTGGGCCTCGATGGCCGATCAGTTGCGGGTCGCACGCATTCGCGCGGCGCGCCGGATCGGCGCCATCAGTGATGTGGCCGACGACGTCGGCTACCTCCGGCTCGGCACGTTCAGCGGGCAACGTGACCTCGCGCTCGCCGGATGGTATGCGGAGGCGGTCGCGCGGGCGACGGAGGGTGACGTCGAGTCCGCGCTGGATGCGTCCCGTTCGGGACTCGCCCTGCTCGACGACATCGTCGCGGAGGCGGCATCACTCGAACAACGGTCGGCCGCGCTCCGGCTGGGTGGCGACCTCAGCGGCCTTGCCATCGAGTACGCGATCCAGCTCGGCAAGGCCGAGACCGTGCTCGCCGCCGCCGAGGGCACGCGGGCGCGGGCGTTGCACAACGAGATGGCACAGCTGCGCAAGCACCGCCCGTTGACTCCCGACGGCGCCTTCCACCTGCGCCGCGAGCTCGGCGCGCGTCTGGCGGGCAGCGCGCTGGTCGAGTGGGTGATCAACGGCAACCACATCTGGGCGGTCGTGTTCTACGACGGCCGGTCCCGGCTCGTAGAGGTGGCCTCGCTGCCCGAGGTGCTGCGTGCCCGCGATCGGGTGCTCGTCTGGCTCGACCGTGCCGCCGAGGAACCGAACTCGTCGAGCCACGGCGCGATGCGGGCGATCGCCACGCTCGACCAACTGCTGCTGACACCGCTGGGGCTGCCACCGGTGGCGAGACTCGTGCTGGTTCCGGTGGGCGGGCTGCACGGGATCCCGTGGTCGGGACTTCCCAGCCTGGCCGGTCGCTCTGTCACGCTGTCGCCGAATGCGCAGCTGTGGCTGCAGGCGGATCGACGCGCGGAGCAAGTCGCGCGGACGGTGGGTCTGATCGTGGGCCCTGACGTCACGACCGCCGGGATCGAGCGGGCCGCCGTCGAGGCGCTCTATGCCGACGTCGAGGTCGGCGAGGACCGGAGTGCGGTCGCCGACAATGCGCGGTCGATGTTCGCCCGGCTCGATCTCGTGCACGTCGCTGCCCACGGCACATTCCGGTCAGACCATCCGTTGCTGTCGACGCTACGACTGTGCGACGGCGAGACCACGCTGTACGACACCGTCCCTGCGCGCGTGCAGGCGCGACTAGTCGTGCTGTCGAGTTGCGAGGGCGGCGCCCATGGAGCGTCCGACGGCAGCGAGGTCCTCGGCTTGGCGGCGGTGATGCTGGCGCGCGGCGCGGGCGCCGTGCTCGCTCCGTTGACGGTCGTCCGCGAGCTCGAGTGTGCCGACTTCGTGGCCGACGTGCATGCGTGCCTGGCGACCGGGCAGCCGTTCGGCGACGCGGTGGCGGCAGCGCGCCAGCACTGGTTGGGCGACGACGACCTCAGCCGCTGGGCGGTCGCCAGCTCGTTCACGTGCTTCGGATCAGGCAGAGTGGCCGTCGCCGTCTGAGCCGACACGACTCAGAACTGGCCGTGGCGCCCAGCGCCCGACGCGAAGCGGGCGGCACCTTCGATCGTCTCACCGCTGCGAATCACCTCCAGCCCCAGGCGCGTCTCGTTCGCCAGCGCTTCGGCGAGTGGCAGATCCCACTGCTCGAAGCTCGAGCGACGGTCCGAACGCATGCACCGTTGCGGAAAGGCGGCGATCTGGTGGGCCAGCTCACGCGCGACCGCGAGCGCCTCGCCCTTCGGGGTCAGTCGGTTGGCGAGACCCATCATGCGTGCCTCCTCGCCGCTGACGGCACGGCCGGTGAGGATCATGTCGAGCGCGTGGCTCTGGCCGATCAGCCGCGGCAAGCGGATCGTGCCGCCGTCGATCAACGGCACGCCCCACCGCCGGCAGTAGATGCCGAACACTGCATCGTCGGCGGCGACGCGTAGGTCGCACATCACTGCCAGCTCGAGCCCGCCGGCCACGGCGTGTCCCTCGACAGCGGCGATCACTGGTTTGCCGAACACCATTCGGGTCGGACCCATCGGACCGTCGAGTGTCATGTCGGTTTCCACCCGGTTGCCGCGCCCGCCGGCGACGGCCTTCAGGTCGGCGCCGGCGCAGAACGTGCCGCCGGCACCGGTGAGGACCGCGACCGACAACGCGTCGTCGGCGTCGAACCGGCGGAACCTCTCGGACAGGGCGCGCTGCGTGGGACCGTCGACCGCATTGCGGGCCTGCAGGCGGTCGATCGTGATCACACACACCGGCCCGTCGATCTCGAAGTGCACCGTCTCGCTGGTCTCGTCGACGTCCATCGGGCGACGGTACCGCTCCCACAAGCACACGTCGCAGGCGTACCATCGAAGCGTGGCAACGGCAGCGCATCCCTCCTGGCTCGTTGACAGCGACTACGACGTCGACGCGTTCCGCGAGCTCGTCAGCCGCAAGACCGATCACGCCGACGTGCCTCACGCGGTGACGATCGACCGCAACGTGCCGGTCTACGACGGTGAGGCGCTCTACGACATCGCCCGCGACCCGGCGCGCCGGCGAGGTCTCCTCGGTGAACTCGCTTGGGTGCTCGGACAGGGACCTGGCGTGCTTGCCGTCCAGCGCGGGTTGACCGAGCGGAACCGGCTGTCCGAGGCGACCGCGATCTTCAACGAGATCATCGCCGAGCAGCACGCCGCCGGCCGGGCGGTCGGCGACCACTTTGCCAAGCCGGGGTCCAACGACCGGGTCTGGAACTCGCACGAGAAGCTGGCGGAGCGGGCACCGGACGTCTTCGTCGCCTACTACTCGGCCGACGCCATCGCGTTGGGTTGCGAGGCGTGGCTCGGTCCGCACTATCAGATCAGCGCCCAGGTCAACCGCGTCAACCCGGGCGGGACGGCGCAGTCGCCGCACCGCGACTACCACCTCGGCTTCTACACCCCGGAGGAGATGGACCGGTTCCCGCGCCACGTGCACCTGATGTCGCCAGCGCTGACGCTGCAGGGCGCAGTGGCCCATACCGACATGCCGCTCGAGTCAGGTCCGACGATGCTGCTGCCGTTCTCGCAGCTCGCGCACGCCGGGTTCAGCGCCTCGCTGCGGGACGAGTTCCGGCAGGTGTTCCACGAGTTCAAGGTGCAGCTGCCGATGAAAGCCGGCGACGTGGCGTTTTTCAACCCGGCGGTGTTCCACGGCGCGGGCGCCAACATGACGACCGACTTCCGGCGCATGAACAACCTGCTGCAGGTCTCGTCGGCGTTCGGGCGCACGATGGAGACGATGAACCCCGACCTCACGGCGCTCGCCGCCTATCCGCACCTGCTCGAGATCGACGAGGAGCGGGCCCGCGAGAACGTGATCGCCGCTGCCTGCGAGGGCTACGCGTTCCCCACCAACCTCGACAACGATCCCCCGCTCGGCGGCCTCGCACCGCCCAGCCAGGCGGACATCGTGAGGACGGCGGTCGCCGAGCGTTGGCCGATCGAGCGCCTGCGCGCCGAATTCGACTACCGCAACGAACGCCGAAGGGGCCTCGGAGGGTAATGCCCGAAGGCGACGCGCTGCGGCGTCTCGCGGGGAGGATCAACGAACGCTTCGCCGGCCAGTGCGTGCTGCGCTCGGTCACCCGCGACCCGCGTCTTGCGACGGTCGACTTCAGCGGCCGTGTGCTCGTGGACGCCGATGCGTACGGCAAGCACTTGTTCGTGCGCTTCGACGACGGTCGCACCTTGCATGCTCACCTGCTGCTCACCGGCAGCTTCGAGGTCGGGCGCGCCTCACAGGAACCGGCGTGGAAGCGGCGTGTC
>DASQTR010000618.1:0-6598 GCA_035641795.1 Ilumatobacter sp. | reverse complement strand
GTCGACTTCGACTCCGACCGGCGCGAGGAGATCATCCAGTGGGTCTACGCGAAGTACGGGCGCGAGCGCGCCGCCCAGGTCGCGAACGTCATCCAGTACCGGCCCAAGAACGCCGTGCGCGACATGGCCAAGGCGCTCGGGCACTCGCCCGGCCAGCAGGACGCGTGGTCGAAGCAGGTCGACGCGTGGGGCACCGTCCAGGTCACCGCCGGGCAGCCCGACTGCTCGATCCCCGAGCCGGTGATCGACCTCGCGCTCCAGATCGAGGATGCGCCGCGCCATCTCGGCATCCACTCCGGCGGGATGGTGATCTGCGACCGCCCGGTGATCGAGGTCTGCCCGGTCGAGTGGGGCCGGATGGACAAGCGCAGCGTGCTGCAGTGGGACAAGGACGACTGCGCCGCCGCCGGCCTGGTGAAGTTCGATCTGCTCGGGCTCGGCATGCTCAGCGCCCTGCACTACGCGATCGACCTGATCAAGGAGCATCGCGGCTACGAGATCGATCTCGCCACGATCCCCCAGGAGCCAGAGGTCTACGAGATGCTGTGCCAGGCCGACACGGTGGGCGTGTTCCAGATCGAGTCGCGGGCGCAGATGGCGACGCTGCCGCGGCTGCGGCCGCGCACCTTCTACGACCTCGTGGTAGAGGTGGCGCTGATCCGCCCCGGCCCGATCCAGGGCGGATCGGTCCATCCGTACATCCGCCGGCGCAACGGCCACGAGCCGGTGACCTACCCGCATCCGCTGCTGGAAGGCGCGCTCGCCAAGACGCTCGGCGTACCGCTGTTCCAGGAACAGCTGATGCAGATGGCGATCGACATCGCCGGGTTCACGCCGTCGGAGTCCGACGAGCTGCGCCAGGCGATGGGGTCGAAGCGGTCGGCGGCGCGCATGGAGCGCCTGCGCGAGCGGCTGTTCGCGGGGATGGCCGCGCGTGGCGTCACCGGCGAGGTGGCCGAGGAGATCTTCGTCAAGATGAAGGCGTTCGCCAATTACGGCTTCCCCGAGTCACACTCCGTGAGCTTCGCCTACCTCGTGTACGCCTCGTCGTGGATCAAGTACCACGAACCGGCGGCATTCTGCGCGGCGCTGATCAACGCCCAGCCGATGGGTTTCTGGGCGCCGCACACGCTCGTGCAGGACGCCCGCCGCCACGGCGTCACGGTGCGCACGCCCGACCTCAACGCCTCGCGGGCGGCGGCCACGCTGGAGGACGCCGGCGCATCGGTGCGGCTCGGGCTGGAGTCCGTGCGTGGCGTCGGCAAGGAGCTGGCGAAGCAGATCGAGGCGGCGCGCATGGCGCACGGCCCGTTCGTCTCGCCGGAAGACCTCGTGCGCCGCGTCCCCCAGCTCACGCTCGCGCAGCTGGAGGCGATCGCCACCGCCGACGCCTTCGGTGAGTGCTTCGGACTCGACCGCCGCCAGGCGCTGTGGGCGGTCGGTGCCGTGTCGCAGTCACGCCCGGGCCGGATTCCCGGCGCTGTGACGGGCGCCCGTCCGCCGACGCTGCCCGGCATGACCGCTGTCGAGGAGTCGGTGGCCGACATGTGGGCGACGGGCGTTTCACCCGACGGTCACCCCACGCTGTTCCTCCGCGACGAGCTCACCAAGCTCGGGGTGGTCACGTCGAAGGGCCTGTGGGAACGTGAGCCGTCGAGCCGGGTGATGGTGGCGGGCGTGGTCACCCACCGCCAGCGGCCGATGACGGCCCAGGGCGTGACGTTCCTCAACCTCGAGGACGAGACCGGTCTGATCAACGTTGTCGTGTCCAAGGGATGCTGGGCGCGCTTCCGCAAGGTCGCCCGTGGCGCCCCCGCAATGCTGATCCGCGGCCGGCTCGAGCGCAGCGAGGGAGTGATCAACGTCGTCGCCGAGCACCTCGCCGCGCTGCCGCTGGCGGCAACGACGAGCAGCCGCGATTTCCACTAGCGAGCTCACTCCAGCGGCTGATCCTCCAGCGCTCGCACGAGACCCCACGACACCTCGTACCCGATGCGCTCGATGCGCTCGGTGTCCGCTCGGCTCTCGGCCACGATCGTCAGCACCGCCGTCGTGCCGACCGCGAACACACACACCTGCGCCTGGGCCGATCGGTGCAACACGGTCTTGGCCGGCGTCGGTCCGCCCAGTTGCACGAGCCGGGTAGCAAGCGCCAGCGACGACGCCGACATCGCAGCCACCGCCGCGGGATCGACGCCCTCGTTCTCCGGCAGACGCGACGCGATCAGGAAGCCGTCGGTCGTCGCAACGAGCGCACCAAATACGCCCGGAACACCGTCGACGACGTGGTCGATCAACTCGCGCATCGACGCCTCGATCACCGCGGGAACACTAGGTGTTCGAACATCCGGTGTCAGACACCGCAAGCGGTGTCAGACACCTGTGTCGATCGGTGAACCCGGCGGGCCGTTTCTCAACACGTCGCCGGCGAGCTCCGCCAAGCGCCGCGGCATGAACAGCACGTGCCGGCCATGGGACGCGTCGATCTCGTCCACCGACCACCACCGGATTTCGTGCACGAACTCGTCGCGCAGTGCCTCCCATCCGATCAACGGCACGGGATCGAACCTCGGCATCCGTACCAGGTACACACGGTCGCGCTGGCCGTCGTGGCCGGTGAGCATCGGGATCACGTGCTCCCGCGTCCAGATGTGGGGTCCGATGACGACCTCGGTCAGCCCGAGCTCCTCACGCAGCTCGCGGCGCAGCCCGGCGATGTCGTCCTCGTCGGGCTCGATCCCGCCGCCGGGCAGACCCCACACGGAGGCCGTCGGGAACTCGTACCGCACCAGCAGCACGTGGCCCTCGTCGTCGAGCAGGAGCGCCCGCACCGCCTCGCGAAGGTTCAGTCGGCTGGCATCAGTCGGCGGGGGAGTCATGCAGGCCGTCGTTGAAGATCTTGAACATGTCGTAGACCTCCTTGCAGGCCTGGCACATCGGCAGCTGCCGGGGGTCACGGGACGGCACCCAGACGTGCCCACACAGCGCTTCGATCGGCGTGCCGTTGATCCGCGCATCGAGCACCTTGGCGGCGGCCGACTCGCCCGGCCCGACCTTGACGATGTGAGCGACGATCGGTTCGCCGGTCTCGGTGATCTCCTCGACGTCGGGAATCGTCTGGGCTGGCCGTGTCTCCAGGTCCGACATGCGCCCAGTGTGCCAGGATCACGCGCGTGCTGTACGCCGACGTCGTCGCCGCCTTGGCCGCGACCGGCATGGTTGCCAGGGGTGGCTTCGTCGCAGGGCCCGACGACAAGGTGCCCACGCATTCGGACGGAACACCGACCCACACCGTGGTCGTGATCGGCAATGTCGGTGGGACGATGTGGCCGCGCTTCCGGTCGGCGGAGCAGGCGATCGCCGATCCGCTCGACACCTGGACGCGAGCGACGCTGGCGCCGATCGCATCGTCGCTGGGCGCGACGTTCGTGCACCCCAGCGACGAGCCGTTCCATCCCTTCCAGCGCTGGGCGCAGCGGGCCGAGGGCATCACCCAGTCACCGATCGGGATCCTGATCCACCCGGCTCACGGGCTCTGGCACGCATACCGCGCCGCCTTCCTGTTTCCGTTCGCGCTCGACGGCGTGCCGCCCGCGGTCAGTGATCCGTCACCCTGCCTGTCGTGCTCGGCGCAACCGTGCCTCAGCGCCTGCCCCGTCGACGCCTTCACGAGCGGCGGCTACGACGCCGACGCGTGCCGCACCCATGTGCGCTCGCGTGTCCAGCCGGTGTGCATCGACGACGGATGCGCGGCGCGCCTGGCCTGCCCGGTCGGCACCCACAACCGCTACGGCCCCGACCAGATGCACTTCCACATGAAGGCCTTCGTGGGCGAGGACTAGAAGCGCTTGTCCGCGGTCACCCGACAAGATCGCGAGCGATCCCGATCCAGAACTCGGTTGCCAAGCGCAGGCTCTCCACGTCGATGCGCTCGTCGTGGCCGTGGAAGCGGCTGCCGAACGTGGCCATGTCCATGCCCGGCGAGAACAGTCCCGCCCCGTACGCCACTCGACCGCGGTAGCGATAGAACCGGGCGTCGGTGCCACCGACCACCATGCCGGGCACGATGGTGGCCCCTGGGTAGACGGCCTGCGTGTGCTTGCTGATCGTGCGCCACAACGCGTTGTCGGTGCCGCAGATCGACGCCTCGGAGTTCTGCAGGTCGCTGATCTCGATGCCGGTGGCCAGCTCACCGAGCGCGTCGTGGAGCATCGCCAGCACATCGGCGTGGCTAGTGCCCGGCACGGTGCGGATGTCGACCTCGACGTCGACCACGTCGGGGATCACGTTCGTCTTCTGGCCGCTGCGGGCGACGTTGGGAGACAGGGTCGTGTGCGTCAGCGCGTGACACGAGCGGGCGATCGGCACAGGCAGCGTCTCCAGCGCGGCATCGATGCGCTGCGGGTCGACGAGATCCGCCCGCAGCTCCTCCGGCATGTTCATGCTGGCGACCTGCTGGTGGAAGAGATCGCTGATCTGCGGCGCCGGCCGATAGTCGGCGAGCCGGTTCACGATCGCAGCAGCCTTGACGAGCGCGTTGTCGGCGCCGTACGGCATCGAGCCGTGACCCGGTGTGCCGGTGACGCGCAGCTTGCGCCACGCCATGCCCTTCTCACCGATGTTGACGGTCACGTGGCGCTGCCCGTGCGCATCCACGGTCGACCAGCCGCCGAGCTCCGTCACGCAGTAGTCGGCGTCGATCACGTCGGGATGGTGCTCGAACATCCACTCGGCACCCCACACCGCACCGGCCTCCTCGTCGGCGACGCCGAAGTAGATCAGGTCGCCACGCGGCCGGAACCCCGAGCGCGCCAGGTGGCGGAACGCGACCGCCATGGACGAGGTGAGGTTGAGCATGTCGATCGCGCCCCGACCCCACACCTCGCCCTCGATCAGCTCGCCGCCGAACGGGTCGTGGCTCCAGCCTTCGGGGCTGACCGGCACCACGTCGGTGTGGCCCATCAGGCACAGGGCAGGCGCCGTGGGGTCGGAACCCTCGATCCGCGCCACCACGGAAGCGCGCCCCGGCCGCGCCTCGTAGCGGGCGACGTCGAGTCCGGTGCCCGCGAGGAACGCCTCGAGCTCGTCGGCGTTGCGCGACTCGAAGCCCGAGTCCGGGCTGCCGTCGTTCACGCAGCGGTTGCGGATCAGAGCCTGCAGCAACTCGGTGGTCTCGCCGGTCAACGCGTCCGCGGCCATCGCGCCACAGTACGTCTCGGTGGAGTCCATCCGGACGTCTGCCCGTCTGGGCTCTAGCCGGATCGGGACCTGCCGCGTACACTCGTCGGATGCTCGCCTCCACTGGAGTCACCGCTGCGATCATCACGGCCGCCGCGGGCGCGCTCCTCGGCGCCAGTGTTGCCAAGCCCTCGCAGCCCGTTCCGATCCGCATCCGAGTTCGTCGCGGGCTACGCGCCATCCGCCGTCGCTAGCCGCAGTCACCTTGCGAGCGCAGCCAGCTCCGACGTGATGTTGGCGCGCGCTCGGCGCTCCCACTCATCGAGCCCCAGCTCCGCTGCGAACAACCGCGGTCTTTCGAGCAACGTGCGCAGCACGGCGGAACGACCGGTGCGCCACGCGGCGTCGTCGACGTAGGCGTACTCGCGCCGCACGCCGGTGGCGTATTCGGCGTATCGCGACGGCTCGGCGGCGAGCACCGCGAGATCGGCGGCGAGCAGCACCGCGGTGTCGCGGTCGACGCCTTCCACGTCGTGACCGGCCGTGGCCATCACGAGCTCGGCGACACGACGGCACCCTGGATCGGTCCATCCGATCTGGCGCACCGCGCGTTCGGCCATCGCCGCGCTCTCGGCCTCGTTGTCGCCGCGAGTGGGGTCGTAGACCACGTCGTGGAAGAACGCGGCCGCCACCGTGGAGTCGATGTCGACGACCGGATGATCGGCGGCGATCGATTCCACATGGCGCACCACCCATGCGACGTGGCGCACGCCGTGGTACTGGCGACCTTCGGCTCGGTAAGCGCCGAGCACCGTGTCGAACCATTCGGTGGCATCCGCCGACCTGCCCAGGTGGCGTTGCCACGCCACTCGAAGCTCCAGCTCGACGCCACTCACACCCTCAGTGTGCCAGTCTCCTCCGATGGCGATCCTGATCGACGAGGCGCGCTGGTGGCTCCGCGGCCGTCGCTGGTGCCATCTGGTCAGTGACTCGTCGCTCGACGAGCTGCACCGGTTCGCCGCCGCCCATGGCATCCCGCGGCGGGGCTTCCAGGGCGACCACTACGACGTGCCAGAGGAGCTGCGGCCGGACCTCATCGCCGGCGGCGCGCAAGTCGTGCCGAGCCGCGAGCTGGTGCGGCGGTTGCGCCACGCAGGGCTGCGATTGAGCCCGGCGCAGCGCAGGCAGTTCACCAGCGAGGCAGTTCACCAGCGCGGCAGCTCCCCCAGCTGATCGCGGGGGCACGTGACGTGTTCACCGATCACGAACCACTCGAGCAGCTCGACGCCCGCCTGCTCCGCAATGTCGCTCATCTCCAGCCAGCGGTCGACGTCGGCCGCGGCGGTGCCCTGGTCAGTGGGCCAGGTCCGCACGCTCGCGACGATGATGCTGCCCATGCGCCCGCCGTGAGCGGCGGTGC
>DASQTR010000617.1:0-7307 GCA_035641795.1 Ilumatobacter sp. | reverse complement strand
TGGCGACCGTCTCGACAGCCCCGAGCCCGGCCCCTGCGGACACGTCTACACCGACCACGCCGACATCGGCGCGCACACGCTGACGATCACGGCGACGTGGCGCGTCACCTGGCGGCTGTCGAACGGGCAGACCGGCCGGCTCGCCGACATGGTCACCGCCGCCCAGCACGACTACACCGCCTACGAAGTGCAGACGGTCGGCGTCAGCGGCTGATCCGCCGCCCGGTCACCACGCGATCCGCTCGCTGACCCGTTCCGCCGTGGCGGCCACGAGCTTGCCGATCTCGTCCGGCGGCCGCTCACCCGGGAATCGGTACGAGGGCCCGTGGGCGTGCACCGCCGCCACCGCGGCGCCACCGCGGTCGCGCACCACGGCGGCGACCGAGTTGATCCCCTCGGCGAACTCCTCGTGCACCCACTCGATCCCCGACTTGGCAACCCGCTCCAAGCGTTCCCGCAATCGCCGGCGATCGGTCATCGAGCGCGACGTGGTCGCTTCCAACGCTGCCGCGAGATAGCGGTCACGCTCGGTCTCGGCGGCCGCCGCCAGCAGCACGATCCCCGACGGCACCAGGTGGGCGGGCACGCGCTCCCCCGTCCAGTCCTTGACCTGCACGGCGTGCGGACCGTCGACCTGATCGAGGTAGTGCACCTGCCGGCCGTCGAGCACCGCCAGCCCGGTCGCTTCGCCCAGTTCCTCCGACAGGTCGGCCACGTGCGGCCGCGCCAGCGCCACCAGATGCGCTGATGGCGTCAACCCGCTGGCGAGCTCGACGATCGTCGCGCCCAAGCGGTAGTCACCACCGGCGTTCGTCTGTTCGACGGCGTCGATCTCGTTGAGCGTGGCGAGCAACCGCGACACCGTGCTCTTCGGGAGATCGCAGCGCTCGGCGATCTCCGTCACGCCGGCCGGCCCGGCGGCCAGGCAGCGCAGCACGGCGAACGCGCGCTCCACCGACTGCACCGACCCCACCCGTCAACTGTTCCACATGGTGGAACCGTTCCACAATACGATCCGAGTGTGGCGATGAAAGGCCGAGTCGACGACACCACGACGACGCTGCGCGGGATGCGCTCGCTGGTCTGGGCGACCTGGTCACTGTTCGCGGGACTCTTCCTGCTGCTCATGGGCGGCGGGATGATCGCCACGCTGATCGGTGTGCGGGCGGAGCTCGACGATTTCGCCGACATCCAGATCGGCGCCATCGTCACCGCCTACTACGCCGGCTTCCTCGTCGGTTCCCGGATCACGCTGTCGCAACTCGGAAACGTCGGGCACATCCGCGTCTACGCCGCGTTCGCGTCGGTGCTGGCGGCAACGATCGTCGCCGCCGGGCTGAAAGCCGACCCGTACGTGTGGATGGCGTTGCGCTTCGCGATGGGCGCCTGCTTCGCCGGTCAGTACGTCGTCGCCGAGTCGTGGCTCAACGAGCTCGCCTCGAACGAGATCCGCGGGCGGATCCTCTCGTGGTACAACCTCACGACGGTCGTCGCCTACGGCGTGGGTCAGTTCTGGTTCACGCGCCTCGACCCGCTCGAGATCACCGGCTTCGCGATCGCGTCGATCCTGATCTCGCTCGCCGTCGCGCCGGTCGCCTTGTCGGAAGACGCGGCGCCGCCGATGATCGTCGAGCCGGAACGGATGACACTGCGCGAGCTGCTCCAGCACGCTCCGACCGGGATGCTCACGTGCCTGATGGTCGGCGTCACGCACGGCGCCTTCCTGGGACTCGGTGCGGTGTACGCGACGCGACTCGGCCTGACGCTGAGCGAGATCGGCTTGTTCGTCTCCATCCCGACGATCGGCGTGATCCTGATGTCGGTGCCGATATCGGCCGCTTCCGACGACATCGACCGGCGTGCGGTCGGCGCGCTGGCGGCGCTGACCGCAGCAGCCGCCGCCACCGGACTGCTGTTCTTCCAGCCGGACACGTGGCAGGGCCTGCTCTGCGTTGTCGTCATCGGCGGCACGACGTACCCGCTGTACTCGATCGCCGGCGCCTATGCCAACGACTGGCTTCCACCCGACCGCATCACCGCCGCCGCCGGGCAACTGATCCTCATGTACGGGGTCGGGGCGATGATCGGCCCGCTGATCGGCTCGGCCGCGATGTCGCGCTTGGGCACGGACGGCTTCGTGTGGACCGCCGTCGTGTGCCACATCGCGATCGCCGCGTTCCTGCTCGTGCGCCTCTTCCAGTATCGGCAGCCGTTCCGTGCCAAGCCGTGGAGCGAGGTCGCGCTCGCCGGGCGCGTCTTCTACGTACCGGTCACCGTGGTCGGCATGGGCCGGCGCCTGCTCTCCCGCCGACGCGATGCGATCGAGGACTGACTGGACCGGCCTGGCCCGCTAACACCAGCTAGAGCGGGTTGGTAAGCTCACCTATCAATGAGTGGCAGGTGGACAGACGTATCGAAGAGTAGGCGGCTTGGCATCGGCGTGCTGGCGTTGGCGGCGCTGTCCGGCGGAGGCCTCCTGACGTCGTGCGGCGGCGACAGCGGGCCCACGCTCACCGTGTACTCGGGACGTCACTACGGCATCGAGTCGGCCTTCGAGGAGTACGAGGACGAGGCAGGGGTCAACGTCGAGTTCCTCACCGGAAACGACGCCGAGCTGCGTGAGCGGATCGCGGCAGAGGGTGACGAGACGGAGGCCGACGTCTATCTCACCGTCGACGCAGGCAACTTGTGGAAAGCAGCCGAGGACGAACTGTTCCAGCCGATCCAATCGGAGATCCTCGACAGCGGCATCCCGTCCGAGCTGCGTGACTCGGAAAGCCGATGGTTCGGGCTCGCTGTGCGCTCCCGCACGATCGTGTACAACACCGACCTCGTCGACCGCGCCGACGTGCCCACGACGTACGAAGCACTCGCCGAGCCCGAGTACGAGGGCCGGCTCTGCCTGCGCAACTCGAGCAACGACTACCAACAGTCGCTCGTCGCCAGCATGATCGCCGCCGACGGCGAGGAGCAGACACTCGAGGTCTTGGAGGGATGGACGGCGAACGCCGACATCTTCGCCAACGACGTCGCGCTGCTCGAGGCGATGGCGGCCGGCGCCTGCGAGATCGGCGTCGTGAACCACTACTACCTGGCTCGGCTGCTCGAGGAGCAGCCCGACACACCGATCGGTCTCGTGTGGGCCGAGCAGGATGGGCGCGGCGTCCATGTGAACATCTCAGGCGGGGGCGTGACGAGGTTCGCCGACAACGTCGACCTCGGACAGCAGTTCCTGGAGTGGCTGGCGACCGAAGGCCAGGACACTCTGGTCGCCGACAACCACGAATACCCGGCCAACCCCGCGGTGGAGCCCGAGCCCCTGATCCGCGAGACGTTCGGCACCGACTTCAAGCGCGACGCGCTGCGGGCCGACGTGCTCGGCTCGTACAACGCGGCGGCCGTGCAGCTGATGGACGAAGCGGGCTTCGGATGAGCGACGGGGCCCGTGCCCCGGCTCTCAGGAGGCACTGGCTCGACCGGCCCGGTTGGGCGCTGCTGGCGCTGGTCGCCGCCGCGCTCGTCGTGGTTCCGGTGGCGATGCTCGTAACGGGCATCCTCCGTCCCGACACACAGATGTGGCGGGCACAATGGGACACGCGCCTGCCGCACCAGATCGTGGCCACGCTGACGTTGCTCATCGGCGTCATCGGCGTCTCCACGGTGCTCGGCGTCTCGCTGGCGTGGCTCGTCAGCGCATACACCTTCCCCGGACGCCGCGTGCTGGGTTGGGCGCTCGTCTTGCCGCTGGCGATGCCCGGCTACATCCTCGGGTTCGTGACGTTGTCGGTCTTCGGCGTCGCCGGACCAATCCAGACGTGGTGGCGGGATCAGTTCGGCCGCGACGCCTGGTTTCCTGAGATCCGGTCGATGCCGTTCGCGATCCTCACGCTGTCGCTCACGCTCTACCCGTACGTGTACCTGATGGCTCGCGCCGCGCTGCGCGACCAGGCGGCAACCGCGCAACTCGTCGCGCGCACGCTGGGCGCGTCGCGTGCGGAGGCGACCCGACGGGTGGTGCTCCCGCTGCTGCGGCCCGCGATCGCGGCCGGTGCGGCCGTGGTGGCCATGGAAACCCTGACCGACTTCGGCACCGTCCAGTACTTCAACGTCGAGACGGTCACGGTCGGCCTGTTCCGGATCTGGCGCGGCACGTACGACCGCGAGGCCGCCAGCGAGATCGCCTCCCTCGTGCTGCTGTTCGCCCTACTCGCGATCGGCGCCGAGCGCGTGCTCCGCGGCCGCGCCCGCTTCGGCCAATCGGGCGGGCGCGGCGCCGGCGTCGAGCCGCGGCGTTTGCGCGGGCTCAAGGCCGCCGGCGCCACACTGGCGTGCGGTTCGGTCATGACCGTTGCCTTCATCGCCCCGGTGCTGCAGTTGGCCAAGTGGGCGATCGACGAGCAGACGGGCCCACGCGGAACACCGATGGTCCGTGAGTACCAGGGGTTCCTCCGCAACAGCCTCGTGCTGGCCACGACGACGACAGTCGTGTGCGTCGTCGTGGCCGCCCTCATCACGAACGCACGTCGCTTCGGGAACCAGCGTCTTGTCGGTTCCGCCAACCGGCTCAGTGCTGTCGGATACGCGGTTCCCGGACCGGTCGTCGGCATGGGCGTCGTCGTCGCCCTGGTCGCGCTCGACGATCGCCTCGAATCGATCGGCCTCGACCTGCCGGGTGCGATCGCCACGGGTTCGTTCCTCGCACTCGCGTATGCGTACGCGGTTCGATTCCTGGCGCCGGCGACGGCCTCGGTCGAGGCTGGCCTCGGGAACGTGTCAGACGAGATGACGGCGTCGGCGCGCACGCTCGGCGCCTCGCCGATGCGCGTGCTCTCCCGAATCCACCTGCCGTTGTCGCGAGCCAGCATGTTGACTGCCGCGCTGCTGGTCGGCGTCGACGCGCTGAAGGAGTTGCCGCTCGCCTACCTCCTGCGACCGGTCGGGTTCGACACGCTGCCGGTCTGGGTGTACAACCTGGCGTCGGAGTCACGGTTCCAGCAAGCCGCGCTCCCGGCACTGACGATCATCGCAGTGGCGACGATCCCGGTGATCGTGCTCAGCCGCCAACTCGACAAACCACGATCGTGAACGACGCACACATCGCACGGACGGGCCTTGCGCTCGAGGTGTCCGCCGTCGACAAATCGTTCGGAGCGACGCGCGCGCTCGTCGACGTCGACCTCGACGTCGCCGACGGCGAGTTACTGGCCCTGGTCGGGCCGAGCGGGTGCGGGAAGTCGACGCTGCTGCGCGTCATCGCCGGGCTCAACGCCGCCGATCGCGGTGAGGTCCGCATCGGCGGCCGGCTTGTCGAGGACGGGTCGCGCCGCGCCGATCCCGAGCAACGCGACGTCGGCCTCGTGTTCCAGGAGCACGCGTTGTTCCCACACCTGACGGTGAGCCAGAACATCATGTTCGGCCTGCGCGCGTCGACCCGGCCGGAACGGCGCCGCCGCGCGGAACGCTGGCTGGGAACGATCGGTCTGCCGGGCAGCGGCGACCGCTACCCGCACGAGCTGTCGGGCGGTGAGCGGCAGCGCGTCGCGCTCGCGCGCGCGCTGGCCCCGCAACCGCGCCTGATGCTGCTCGACGAGCCCTTCGCCAGTCTCGATCCCAACCTCCGGGCGCAGATCCGCGGCGACGTGATGCACCTCCTGCACGAGACCGGAACGGCGGCGGTCTTCGTCACGCACGACCAAGCGGAAGCGCTGGCAATCGGCGATCGCATCGCCGTGATGCGCGCCGGCCGTATCGAGCAGGTCGGCTCACCCGTCGAGGTCTTCCACCACCCCGCCAACCGTTTCGTCGCCGGCTTCATGGGCGAGGCCCGATTCCTCGAGATCGACCAGTTCACCGACATGACAGAGCTAGGCCCGACTGCGACGCGTCGACGGGAGCCCACCGCCACCCGCAGTCTGCTCGTCGTGCGCCCGCGCGACGTGCGAATCGATTGCACGGATGCGCCGCCGCACGCCGTGCAGGCCAAGGTCGTCGAGTCCGAATTCCACGGCGCCACTCGCGTCTACGAGCTGGCGCTGCCGTCCGGCGCGCGCGTGCGGTCGGAGCAGCCGTACGAGGTGGAGTTGCACCTCGGCGACTCGGTGTACGTGTCACTCGCCGCCGGCGACCACGCCTCGGTCGCCGACGACGAGTGACATGATCCGGTACTGACCGGTACTGTCCGCCGCGTGGTCGAGCGCGTCGCGCAGTTTCCCCGCGGTGCCGCGGTCACGCCTGAGGGCCTCGAGCAGCACCTGCACGAGACGTTCGCCGACCTGCGCGCGTGCGAGCCCGTGTCGTGGGTACCGGCACTCGATGCGTGGGTCGTCACGTCGCGCTCGCTCGCCGTCGAAGTGATGCGTGACGCGGCGACGTTCACCGTCGACGATCCACGATTCTCGACCGCACAGGTGCTCGGTCCAAGCATGCTCTCGCTAGACGGTCCGGCTCACGGACGGCACCGCGACCCTTTTGCCGACGCCTTCCGGCTGCCCGAGGTGCGGCGTACGTTCACGAGCACCGTCACAGACCTCGCCCGTGAGATCGTGACCGAGTTGCAGCCGGCCGGACACGCGGAGTTGCGGCGCGAGCTCGCTGGCCCGCTCGCCGCGCGCGTGATGGCGCTGGCACTCGATCTGCTCGACGCAGACGCAACAACGCTGCTCGCGTGGTACCGCGAGATCGTCGCCGCCGTGAGCGCGATCGCCGGCGGCGAGAGCGGCGCCGTCAGCCCGGCGTCGGCGGTCGACGCGCTGGGCCTCGCGGTCGTCCGGACGATCGATGCCGGTCAGGGCGTGCTTGCCGATGCGGGGGCAGCGCTGACCGCGGACGAGATCGTCTCCAACACCGGCGTGCTGCTGTTCGGCGGGATCGAAACGACCGAGGGCATGACGACCAACCTGTTCGCGCACCTGCTTGCCGAGCCCGAGCTTTGGGACGCCGTCGACGCCCACCGCGCGTTGATCCCGAACGCGATCGAGGAGTCGCTGAGGCTGGAACCGTCGGTGGTGCGCGTCGACCGCTTTGCCACACACGACACCCGACTCGGTGAGGCGAACATCGAACGCGGCGACTTCGTGATCGTCATGATCGCGGCGGCAAACCGCGACCCGTCGGCGTTCGCCGATCCCGACCGTTTCGACATCGGTCGCGAGAACGCCAAGCAGCATCTGACGTTCGCCCAAGGACCCCACACCTGCCTGGGCATGCACCTGGCGCGGCTGGAGGGGAACGCCGCCGTCACGGCAGCGCTCGATCTCCTACCGCGGCTCCGACAAGACGGGGCCGCCCCGCGACCGGTTGCAACAGGC
>DASQTR010000616.1:0-8396 GCA_035641795.1 Ilumatobacter sp. | reverse complement strand
CCCTGCCGTTCATCACCTGTGGAACGCAGTCCTGGCGAACGGCGACCTCTACAAGCAGCCGTACGAGGGCGACTACTGCGTTGGCTGCGAGCGGTTCTACGCACCCGACGAAGTCGAGCTCGGACGGTGCCCCGAGCACCTCCGTCCTGTCGAACATGTCACCGAGGAGAACTGGTTCTTCCGACTTTCGCGTTACCAGGACCAGCTCGTCGACCTGATCGAATCCGACACGATCCATGTCTCGCCGACACCCTTCCGCAACGAGATCCTGACGTTCGTGCGGTCCGGTCTCGAAGACATCAGCGTCTCCCGCTCGAGCGAACGAGCACGCGGCTGGGGCATACCCGTGCCGCATGACCCGTCGCAGGTGATCTACGTCTGGTTCGACGCACTGACCAACTACATCAGCGCACTCAACTACGGACAGCCCGGCGCCGAGCACTACCGCAGCTGGTGGACCGAATCCGATGACCGCACCCACGTCATCGGCAAGGGGATCCTGCGCTTCCATGCCGTCTATTGGCCCGCCTTTCTGCTCGCCGCCGGCGAGCCGCTCCCGACCCACATCCGCGTCCACCCATACCTGACGCTCGGCCAGCTCAAGCTGTCGAAGTCCACCGGCACCCGAGTAGATCCCACGCACATCGTGTCGATCTACGGCACCGACGTCCTGCGATGGTGGTTCTGCCGGGACGTCGCCGAGACCGCCGACACGGACTTCACGGTCGAACGACTCGTCAAGCGGGCCAACGAAGACCTCGCTGGCGGCATCGGCAACATCACCAGCCGGATCGTGAGCCTCGTCCATCGACACCGCAACGGGACACCGCCTGACCCGGAGGCAGCCCCGCTTGACGCCGTCGCCGATCTGCCAGCACGAACACGCCTACTCCTTCGCGCGTTCGAGCTTCGGCAAGCAGCCCAGGCGATCGTCGACGCAGTCAGCGCCCTGAACCAGCATCTTGAAGAAACAGCACCGTGGAACCTGGCCAAGGATCCCACGGCAGCACGGGAACTCGACGCCGTCCTGTCCCAACAACTCGCAACAGCACGCGTCATCGTGAGCGCGCTTGACCCCATCACTCCTTCACTCGCACAACGTGCGCGGACGCAGCTCACCGCCGCCCCGACGCTGCCCGCGCTCAAACACCTCATCGGACGCCTCGAGGCCGCAGAAACCGTGGCGAGCTGAACTGCCGTCCGGGGTCTGCGCACCTGAAATGGCGGATGCGGAACACGCGCACATATCGACGCCGGCGATCCACCGGCGATCAGCTCCGGACGGCGCGTCGGCATCCGCTCCCAGCCGGCGGTCATCGGTGTACGGGAGACACTGCGCGTTGAGTCCATGGAAGCCTTCATCGACCACCGCCAACGCCGACCTGTCCGAGACCCTCGACGAAGAGATCAGGCACTACGCAAAGACCGAGGCTTGTCGGAACGACGGGCATCAGCGCGTTCGAATCCCTCCGGGGCGCTCGCCCTCTTCGCCGCAATCCGTCATCTCGGCAGCGGGTTCGGGCCGGTCGCCGTCACGAGCCGCTGGGGCACCCAGTCGTCGACGTGATGGAACCCGTCGTTGAACGGGCCATCATCGAGCTCGATCGATGCCCTCAGTGAAAGCCGATAGAACTTCACGTGCGTGAAGTCCTCGAACAGTATGTAGACAGGGTCGGGTGTGCTGTTCGGGCCCTGGAATTGCTGTCCCGTCAGCACGGGCTTGTGGGCTCCGACGAACGCGTCGAACGTGTCGCCGACCACGACGCCGAGGTGCTCCAAGCCCATCTTGTAGACGCGCTGGTGCACGGGCGCGATGAGCTCGATGAGCGAGACCACCTTGCCCTCGAGGACTTCGAGCGGCTCGGCGGGAACGATCAAGGAGATCGGGCGACCGTTCCAGACGTTCTCGCGATTGGCGACCGCGTGGCGTTCGAGAAGTCCCCGCACATGCACGTACTGATCCCACTCGGCAACCCGGTACGCGAGGTGGCTGAGTCCGTACGGGGTGATGTCGATGCCGCGTGCGGCCAGCCGGTCTCGCTGCTGCGCGGCGAATGCCCGGTAGTCCCCGATGATGTCCTCGATCGGATCTGTCATCAATCGTCTCCTTCCGACGCCGTTCAGGTCGTTGACGCAGTATGCGCGTTCGTCGACGGCGACAGGACGATAGACGGGGCGGGTCGCCGCCGATCGTCGAAACGATGTCGAGACGCAACGTGGCGCTTGTCGGGATGCCGATCGCCGACCTGTTCCGTGTACGGCCTCATCATCAGTCCGCGCGTCGAGTTCTCGCTAGGGCTTGACGAGCGGCGACGCGCTCGTCGGCGGCGCGAGCCTCGCTAGCGCCGTGACTGTTGCTGGCGTTCGACCGTCCAGCGATACATCAGCTCCTGTGCGTCTGGCTCGAAGCGGTCGCGTGGGCCTAACCGCTCCCAGCTATCGTCGGGACAGAGCTCCCAGCGCACGACATCCGCGGCGAGGTCGAACGCCAGCACCTTGTCGAGCCACTCGCGGTGCTTCGGATGGTCGATCGGGACAAGCACCTCGACACGCCGGTCGAGATTGCGCGGCATGAGGTCGGCGGAGCCGATCAGGTACATCGGGCCATCGGGCTCACCGCCGGCACCGAAGTCGCCGTGATCGAACCGGAAGATCCGGCTGTGCTCGAGGTAACGGCCGAGGATGCTGCGCACGCGGATGTTGTCGGACAGACCCGGCACCCCGGCCCGCATCGTGCAGATGCCGCGCACCACGCAGTCGATCTGGACGCCTGCCCGGCTCGCCTCGTACAGCGACTCGACGATGACGGGATCGGCGACGGAGTTGCACTTCAACGTGATGCGGCCTTCGGAGCCGTACGACGCCTCGTGCTCGATCAGGTCGATCAGTTGGCTCTTCAGGTCACGCGGGGCGACGAGCAGTGTGCGGTACTCCTCGCTGCGGCTGTAGCCGGTGAGATGGTTGAACAGCTGGGCGACATCGGCGCCGATGTCGTTGTCGCACGTGAGGAAACCGAGGTCCTCGTACGTGCGCGCCGTCTTCGAGTTGTAGTTCCCCGTTCCGATGTGGCAGTAGCGACGCAGCTGGTCGCCGTCGTCCCTGACGACGAGCACGACTTTCGAGTGGGTCTTCAACCCCACCATGCCGTACACGACGTGGACGCCGGCGCGCTCGAGCTGACGAGCCCACTGGACGTTGGTTGCCTCGTCGAAGCGCGCCTTGATCTCGACCATCACCGCCACCTGCTTGCCGCTGTCGGCGGCCTTGATCAGGCTGCGCAGGATGGCGCTGTCGCCACCGGCCCGGTAGAGCGTCATCTTGATCGACTGCACGCGGCGGTCGGCGGCGGCCTGCTCGATGAACTGCTCGACGCTGCTCGTGAAGCTCTCGTACGGGTGGTGAACGAGCAACGCCCGGTCGCGGATCACCGAGAAGATCGAGCGGCCGGCGTCCTCGGCGAGGAGTAAGCGACCGGCCGTGACGGGCGGCCACGCGCGGTCCTTGAGGTCGGGCCGGTCGAGGCCGTGCAACTGCATCAGGCAACTGAGGTCGATCAAGGCGCGGTGACGCGAGACGTTGCGCAGGTCGAGCTCGAGCTCGCGAACCAGCAAGTCGAGCAGCTCGTCGCTGATGTTGTCGGCGACCTCGAGCCGGATCGCCTTGTTGAACCGCCGCCGGCGGAGCTCGAGCTCGACCGCCTCGAGCAGGTCGTCGGCCTCGTCCTCCTCGAGCGTGAGGTCGGCGTTGCGGGTGACGCGGAACATCGCCCATTCCTCGACGATCATTCCCACGAAGAGTGTGTGCAGGTGCGCCGCCACCACCTCCTCGGCCGGCACGAAGCGACCGTCGCCGAGCGCGAGCAGGCGCGGGAAGACGTCCGGAATCTTGAGACGCACGAAGCGGCGCTCACCCGTGTCGGGGTCGGCGACGTGAGCGGCCACGCTGAGCGCCAGGTTGGAGATGTAGGGGAAGGGGTGGGCGGGGTCGACCGCGAGTGGCGTCAGCACCGGGAAGATGCGGGCGTCGTAGTAGGCGCGCATCTCCGCCCGGTCACCCGGCCCGAGGTCGTCCCAGGCGACGACGTCGATTCCTTCCTTCGCGAGCAACGGTCGGAGTTGGTCGAGGTAGACCGCTTCCTGCCGGGCGACGAGCTCGCCCACGACGGCCGAGATCTCCGTCAGCTGCTGGAGCGGGGTGCGACCGTCCCACGTCTTGTCTTCGATGCCGGCCGCGATCTGGTCGCGCAGAGCGGCGACACGCACCTGGAAGAACTCGTCGAGGTTGGTGGAGACGATCGCGCAGAACTTGGCACGCTCGAGCAGTGGGATCCCGGGCTCGTCGGCGAGGCCGAGCACACGGCAGTTGAACTCGAGCCAGCTCAGCTCGCGGTTGACCTGGCGGTGGTCGCCGAGCGGCGTCTCCAAGTCGGTCATGCGTGTGCTCCCCGCGTCATCGACGCCTGATCACCCTTCGCCGTCGGGCAGACCCAGTTCCCACTCGAGCGAGATGTACTCACGCTCGGCGTCGCGATTGATGCGCTCCTTGTTGCGGCGGAACTGGGGATCGTCGCGGGGCAGCAGCACGAGGCGCGCCAGGGCGCGGGCGCGGAACTCGTCGAGAACCTTGTGATCGCCCCAGTCGCCGTACACCTCCCAATGCGGCGAGACCGGCCCCAGGTAGACGATCCGGGCGTGCGCCCTCGGTGCGATTTCCTCGACGGCGTCCGACATGGCCGCCACTTTACCCGTCGCTGTTCTCGGCACTGCCAGAGTCGCTGGGTCAGAACGCGACGATTGTGACGAAACGATGGACTTTGGTTTACAGTTCCGTTACGCTTTGCGGCCTAGCGGGAACCACAAGGGCGCACCCGACGTAGTAATCCCAGTACGACACTTCACACAAGACGGCAGGCGATGCATACACGGCGGCGGTTCGGGGAAGACGGTTGACACCACCGAGAGCGCACACGACATCGACACCAGGAGGCGACCACATGACCCCCAGCGCCAACACCGCCAGTTCGCTCCCTATCATCTCGCGCGATCCGGATTCGACGACCGGATGGATGGCCCTCGGTCTGTGCCGGATGTACTCTCCCTCGACGTTCTTCCCGAGCGACGGCGTCGGTGTCGACAAGGCGCGCAAGATCTGCGCCAGTTGCCCGGTCAAGAACGAGTGCCTCGAGCACGCGCTCGAGCACCGCATCGAACACGGCGTCTGGGGTGGCTGCAGCGAGCGTGAACGGCGGCGGATCCTGAAGCGCCGCCGCGATCTCAACGTCTCACAGGCGAACGTCTGATCGGCGAAGGCCGGTCAGCTAGCGCTTCCTGGGCCTCGTAGGCCTAACCGGGCGCAGCCGCCGGTCAACCGGCGGGAGGCGGCGGTGGCTGGTTGGACGGCGGAGTGGGAGGTACCGAGGCCTGAGGCGCCGGCTGCGCCGCTGGCTTCTCGTCCTTCATGCCCTCGGCCAACCCCTCCTTGAACTCCTTCTGGGCCTTGCCCATGTTCTTCGCCAGCTTGGGCAGCTGCGAGCCGCCGAACACGAGCAACACGATGACCAAGACGATGATGAGCTCGCCGGATCCGAAACTTCCCATGCCGGCACTCTAACCCTCATCGCGCCGGATGGTGGATGCAGCCGACGGGCGGTGGGTGCGGTTCAGGCACCGACGATGCTGCGCGCCGCCTGGGCCCGCTGGCGGCGGATGCGGCGCCGCTCGCGCTCGCTCAGTCCGCCCCAGATCCCGAACTTCTCGCCGTTCTGGAGCGCGAACTCGAGACACTGCTCGCGCACCACACAGCCCCGGCACACCTCCTTGGCCTCACGCGTCGACGCCCCGCGTTCGGGGAAGAACAGGTCAGGGTCGACGCCCAAGCAGTTCGCATCGTCCTGCCAGTTCTCCGGGAGAATCGCTGGCTGCGTGGTGTCATCGTGCATATCTGGGACCCCCCTGCCTTGGTGTCCGCGTGGTGTACCGGGCGCTTGAGCGCTGTGGTCGATACACCCGTGTAACTACATTGGTGTGATTCTCGCATACCATACCCGATTCGTGCAAGGGCGCATTTCGCGACGCGTCTGAACAGGCCAGTCGCGGACAGGTGTTTGCACGCGTTCGTCAGCCGGCGCGGCGGCGCGTCATCCGGCGGCGGTGCTCGAGGAAGTCGACCAGCACGTAGTCGCCGAGCGCCTCGTTCGTGGTGTAGAAGGCGCGGCCGCGGTTGATCTGCGTCATCTTCTCGATGAACGCCGTCAGCGCGCTCGTGGCGTCGAGCACGAAGGTGTTGATGCGGACACCCTCACGTGTGCAGCGCACGACCTCGCGCAGCGTCGCCTCGACCGTCTCACGTACCGGCGGGTAGTTGAAGTAGATGTCGCCGCTCGGCGTGATGTGGGCTGTGGGTTCGCCGTCGGTGATCATGAGGATCTGCTTGTTGCCGGTCTGCTTGGCGAGCAGCTGGCGAGCGAGTGTGAACCCGTGATGCATGTTCGTGCCGTACACGAAGTCCCACGAGACTTCGGGCAGCTGATCGGCGGTGATCACGCGAGCGGTCTCGCTGAATCCGACCAGACCGAGATAGTCACGTGGGAACTGCGACGAGATGAGGTGGTGAAGTGCCATCGCCACCTTCTTCGCCGGCAGGAAGTTGTCGCGCATCGGCATCGACATCGACAGGTCGAGCATCAACACCGTGCTGGAGCGCGTGAGGTGCTCCGTTCGCTCTATCTCGAAGTCGTCGGGATGCAGCTCCACCGGCGTGCCGCCGCCATGGCGCCGGATCGCGTTGCGGATCGTGCGCTGCAGGTCGAGTTGGAAGTGGTCGCCGAACTCGTACGGCTTGGTCTGGTAGGTGCGCTCGTGCCCCAGACCCTCGCGGTGCTGGTCGTGCTGGCCCAGCCGTTCCTTGGTGAGCTCGGAGAAGAGGTCGCGCAGGGCGTTGGAACCGATCGACCGTAGGCCGCGTGGCGTCAGCTCGAGGCGTCCCTCTTTGTTCTCGATCAGGCCGGCATCTTCGAGCATCTTGGTGAGCTGGCTCAGCCGCTCGAGCGAGCGGGCGGCGTCATCGCCGAGCAGGTCGCGGACACGCTCCATGTCTGCCTCGGCGAGTGCCGCCGGGCTCGTGGCACTCTGCAGCAGGTGCTCGAGCTGGTCGAGATCACCGAGGTCCTGCATCGTCTGCATCGCCTGCGACAAACCCATCGGGTCCTGGCCGTCGAAGTCGTACGACTGTCCCCAGTTCATCTGCGGGAACATGCCACGCAGGTTCGAGCCCAGCTGCTCCAACTGCCAGCGCAGATCCATGTCGTCGAGCAGCTGGTCGGTCAGCTGTTGCAGCTGCGCCCGCTGCTCGGGCGTCATCGAGTTGAGCATCGCCTGCATCGCCGCCATGCGGCGCGCGATCTGCTCGAGCAACTCGTCGAGATTCTGCGGGTTCTCGGGGAAGAAGTCGCCGAACTGCTCCATGAACTGCTCGAACCCGGGATCGTCGCCGCGCTGACGCCGCTCGAGCATCTCGTTCAGCCCGGCGAGCATGTCCTTCATGCGCTGCATGTCCTGCGCGGACATGCCCTGCATCCCCTCTGACATCTGGTCGACGACCTGCTGCGCGAGCTGCTCGCGCAGCCGCTCCATCAGCTGCTCGAAGCGCTGCCGAGCCTCGCTCGACTCGAAGTCGTAGCTACTGAGGTCACGCACCTTGCCGGCGAGGTCGGCCGGCATCAGGTCGAGTTGCATGTGCCGTTCGGCGGCGGTGTCACGGGCGGTCTGCATGCGCCGCTCGTCACCGCTGGTCTCGGCGTCGCGCACGGCGTTGTCGACCGCGTGGCGCTCCTCGTCGATGATGTCGTCGAGCTCGCGGTTGATCTCGTCGTACACGCCGCCGAGGTCGTGCCGGTCGAGTCGCTGCTGGCGCTCCTCGCGGAGCCGGGCCAGCAGGTCGCGCAAACCCTGCAACCGCTCACCGTCGCGGTCGCGCATGCCCTCCTGCAGCATCCGGCGCAGCGCTGCGTTGACGTCACCGTGATAGAGCAGCTCGTCGGTCAGCTGATCGAACAGCAGGTCGGCGTCGATGTCGAACCCGCGCTGGGTTCCGTCCCATCGCGAGTACGTGAACCGTGCCGCCATCACCTCACGGTAACGCAGGAACGAACATCATCACCCGTCACCAACCCCCGTATCCTGATCGGAATGCGGGTGCCCCGGACGTTCGTCTTCCTCGACCTGTCCGGCTTCACCAACTACACTGCCGCGTACGGCGACGACGCCGCCGGGAGGATTCTGAGCACGTTCCGCACCTTGGTCCGCGGCGTCGCCTCCGAGCGCGGCACGCGGGTCGCCAAGTGGCTCGGCGACGGGTGCATGGTGGTCGCCATCGAGGAGGAAGCGGCGATCGAGTTC
>DASQTR010000615.1:0-3563 GCA_035641795.1 Ilumatobacter sp. | reverse complement strand
CATCGGGTGCGGTGCCCCGAGCGCCAGCAGTGCGACCACGGCCTGCAACTTCGATCCGCCCAGGGCGACCGGTGCTCCGTCCCGTTGCGCCTCGACATTGCCGAGGACGAGCACCTCCAGCCGACCCGACATGGCCGAGCCATCCAATCATGGTTCCGACAGCGGGACAAGAAGGAAGCGTCAGCGACGAAAGCGCTGACATCAGCGGGCGGACAGCTTTACGTCAGCGCGTCGGTGCACGATCGAACCATCAGCTAGCCCACGAAAGCGAGGTTCGAAATGTCATCAGTCCAACACCACGAGCTGCAGGCGATCGCCGACCACACGATGGCCTCGATCACCGACCAGCTGTTGTTGCCCCAGAGCCACTACATCGACGTGTTGCTCGACCTGCTGGTCGTCGCACCTAGCCCAATCGTCCGGTCGGCGATCGCCGAGCGGCTCAGCGAAATCCGGTTCGTGAGCATGGTCGCCACCGAGGAGGTGCGCGCCGACCTGTACGGGATCGTCGCCATCTCCGATTTCAGCGACGCCGCGTCAGACGAACTGGCATGGGCGGAGCAAGCGCTCCTGTGCGACTGCACGGCATGCGTCGCCGCGCTCGACGGCCATCAGGTCGACGTCTCATCGATGACCCTCGAGATCGCACCCGAGGGGTGTTCGTGATGTTGATTCACTCCAGCACCACGTTCGACATCGCCGTGGCCGCGCACCGTGCCCGCGTCGCCAGCGCCACGACGCATCGCCACGTCGATAGGCCTCGGCGAAGTCCATGGAGCAGCGCCTCCGTTGACCGCGACCACGGTCTGTCGCAGCCGCACTTCCAAACCAGCCGTCCTTGGAGGCGATCACATCGCCGCCCCGCACAATGACCGACGGCCGATTCACGGGCGCCGACCGACAAGCCGCCGACGCGCTGGTCTCGGTGATCGAGGCGCTCGTCGCGCTCGGCATGCGCTATGACGAGCTCGATCATCGAGTCCGTTGCTGCGACGACTTCGTGGTCGGCCACGCCTACACAGCGTTCCTCGCCGAGCTGGCAGGGGACGCCAACCGCGCTGCGTGCCTCGCAGGTCGCGCCAGGAGATCACAACGAGCAATCACGCGGCGAGAACGTCAGCTGGTCGAGGTGCTTCTGCTCGTGATCGACGGCGACCGAGAACGCGCAGCGGGACTCGCCGCCGAACACATCGACGAGTTCGACGAGGATGGCGATGCCCTTGGTCTCGTCGCCACTTGGCAAGCCCGCCATGACTGACCAGTCAGGGCCCTCGATAGACGCAAAATCCTGCAGGGACCCGATGCGCGCCAGCAGTCGCGCGCCACCCGGGCGCTGGGCGAACCAGGAGCAGTAGGGTCGCGGCCATGCGGTTCTCGGTGCTGGGCCCGCTCGAGGTGCTCGACCGGGACGGCGTTGCGGTGGTGGTGCGCGGCAGCAAGGTGCGCACCGTGTTGGCGATGCTTGTCATGCGTGCGGGCGAGCCGGTGACGACGGGCCAGCTGTGCGATGCCGTCTGGGGCGACGATCCGCCGGCCACCGCAGCAAACGCCCTCCAAGCTCACATGTCGAAGCTGCGTCGACTGCTCGAGCCCGGCATGTTGGAGAATCGCGACGGCTCGTACAGCCTGGCGCTGACCGGCTCGACAGTCGATGCCGGCGACTTCACCGAGCTGGCCACCGCCGGACACGACCACCTCATCAAGGGCAACACCAAGCTTGCGGTCACCACGCTCCGCCACGCACTGGCGCTGTGGCGCGGTGAACCGTTGTCCGACATCGACGAAGCCGAGTTCGGGATTGCAGATCGCGTACGCCTCCACGAGGCGAGACTCACCGCCCACGAGGACCTGTTGGAAGCCGAGCTGGCCGAGGGTGCGTCCGATGCCGTGGTCGCCGCCGCCGAGGCGCTACTCGTGGCCAACCCCCTTCGCGAGCGCACGTGGGCGACCCTGATGACCGCCCTGTACCGCTCGGACCGGCAAGCCGATGCGCTGCGCGCGTTCCAGCGCGCCCGGCTGGTGCTGGCCGAGGAGCTCGGGCTCGACCCCGGCCCGGCGCTTCGCACACTCGAAAGCCGCATCCTCGCCCACGATCCGGCGCTGCAGCCGGTTGCAGCCGACGGCGCCGCCATGAATCAGCTGACCAACATGCACCCGTCGCTGAGCAACTTCGTGGGCCGCGCCGAGGAGGTGAGTGCGCTCGCCACAGCGATCCACGAACGCCGGCTCGTCACGCTCACGGGACCGGGCGGTGTCGGCAAGACACGCCTGGCGACCGAGGTCGCGCTGGCGTCAGCCGAGTCCTGGCCCGATGGAACCTGGTTCGTCGACCTCGGCATCGAATCGGGATCTGGCGCCGCCGACCGCGCGTTTCGCCGAACGTTCAGTCCCCGCCTCGGTCACTCCGAGGGCAGCACACTCCCCTGGCTGGCGGCCGGACTATCGACCTCACGTCTTCTGGTCGTGCTCGACAACTGCGAGCACCTGCTCGCCGACATCGCGGCCCTGGTGGACTCGTTGTTGCGAGCATGCGGCCACGTCCACGTGCTCGCGACCAGTCGCGAACCGCTGGGTTGTGCAGGCGAGCTGGTCCGGAAGATTGCACCACTCTCGATCGACGAGGCGATCGAGCTGTTCAGGAGCCGGGCTGCTGACTCGTCGATCGCGGTCGACGACGACGAGGAGACCGAGTTGGCGGTGCAAGCGATTTGTGCCCAGGTCGATCGCCTCCCGCTGGCGATCGAGTTGACCGCGGCGAGGGCACGGGTTTTCAGCGTCGCCCAGATGGCAGAGATGCTGCACCGGCGATCGAGCCTGGTCAGTACCGACAGCAGTGCCCGGCCCCAGCGGCAACAGACGCTCGAGTCGGCAGTCGGCTGGAGTTACGAGCTTCTGTTCGAGGGTGAGCAGAAGCTGTTGTCCCGACTTTCCGTGTTCGCCGGTGGCTTCACGCTCGACGCCGCGACCGCCGTGTGTTCCGATCGAGCGCTCCCGGCCGACGACATCGGACTGATGCTGGCGCGCCTCGTCGACAAATCGCTGGTGACCACGCTGAACGCTGCGGCAGCCCCGCGGTTCCACTTGCTGCGACCGGTGTTCGAGTTCGCCGAGTCGAGATTGGCAGAGGCCGGTGAGACGCACGCGTTCAGGACACGTCACGTCGAATGGCTGATCGAACTGACGACACCCGTCAAGCGCGGCATGAGAGGACGCGACGCCTTGATGTGGGGGACTCTGGTCAACGCCGAAATGGCCAACCTCACGCGCGCCGCCCAGTGGCTGGTGGAGAACGGCAACGCGGCCGACGGACTGACAATCGCGTGCAACATCGGGTGGTACGCGTTCCTCAGCGCCAACGTGTACGACGACCATCACGGCCTGCGGGCGATGCTCGACCGAGCAGGCGACTGCGAGCCGGCTCTGGTGTGTCGCGCGATGTCGTTGGTCGGTTTGCTCAGCATCGGCCACACCGACGGTCGTTCGTGGGCGATTGATGTAATCGACGTCGCCCGCTCGGCAGCAGCAGCCAGTTCGGCCGAGCCGTCGAGGGCACAACATCAGTC
>DASQTR010000614.1:0-2894 GCA_035641795.1 Ilumatobacter sp. | reverse complement strand
CTGCAGCCGTGCTCGTCGCAGCCGCGGGATTGGTTGACTAGCCGTCGTCGAGCACGACGCTAACGGGTGGATCCCAGCCGAACCGGTCACGGAGCAGGCGGTAGTAAGCGCGCTCAGCCGCCGTGTACGCGTCCCGCTTCGCCTCCCAATCCTTTGCAGATGCGACCGGTGGCTGACTGGCCTCCCACAGATCGTTGTAAGCCGCCTTCCAGGCATCAGCGAGTTGCTTCACGTCCTCGTCAGGCATGGCCTCACGCTAGACGCAGCGGCTGAACATGAGACGAGCTGACGAGCGTCACGCGAGCTCGGCGATCATCGTCTCGGCGTCGAGGCCGCGGCGCCGGGCGTCTCGGCGGCTGTGTCTGACGTCACCCGAGATGCGTGTCGTGCGATACAGACGACAGTGGGGCGGCACGCGCATGATCAAACGGTCGTCTCCACCTGACGGCAGGAAGCGAAGCGGTACCCACAGCGAGGACGACTAAATGGATTACCTGCTCATGCGTCTACGAAACGATGAAGAACTCTTACGACGAACAACACAGAATGGCACCCAACCACTGATGGGACCCATTCCGGGGGGACTCAAACCCGACCCCCTCCCGCCGCGAGCACAAGCACACACGCCCGTCGCTGACGCTCTGGCCGCGTGGCGGGCTCATGACGCGCAGTCCCGACAGATGAAGCGTGATCCGTCGCGCTTGGAGACCTTCAAGGGCTACGTGCACAACATCGCCCGATCGCTACAGCCCGCGAGGCACCGGAGCTAGCCGCTCGGGCGAGATATGACTCAATCACCTCGTCATAGACAGGCATAGAGACGGCACGACGCATCGCGAAACGGCTTGGACACGCACCGAACACCGCGCCAGACGCGCGATCCCGGTCGCCGAACCGGAGCAGAACCGGCGATCTGAGCGGTCTCGATGGAACGGAGCCTGAAGCGGCGTCCGTCAGTGCTCAGCCCCGGACGCGGTCCTATTCGTTTCGACAGGGTCATACGGTGGGATGCCGACCTCGACAGGCTGCACGTACACGGGCCCATCACGCGATTCACCTCCCCGGCGCGCAGCGAGGCACGCCGATAGGCCAGAGCGCGTGTGGAAGGGCGCGCCGCGGTGAGGGCATCGCCACAACGTGTCGAGACCCGAAAGACTCGTTCCGGCAAGGAGGCGAGGATGGCCCGGCAGGAGTCGACCGACGAGCGGCTTGCACGCATACCGCTGTTCGAAGGGCTGTCGAAAAAGCAACTCTCGCAGGTGTCGAGTCTCATGACGCCGCTCGATCTCAAGGCCGGCAAGGTCCTTGCCCGCCAGGGTGAGGTCGGACGGGAGTTCTTGATCCTGCTTGAGGGCCAAGTGGAGGTTGTCCGTGACGGCAAAATCATCGCGGTTCGAGGGCCGGGCGACTTCATCGGTGAGATCGCCCTCCTTGACAACCGACCGCGTACGGCCACGGTGACGGCCAGGACCGATGTCGTGGTCGAGGTGTTGAACCGCGGTGAGTTCGCCAGCCTCCTTGCGAAAGCGCCGGAGCTGTCGAGTCAGATCATGGTGACCATGGCCCGTCGGTTGGCAGCGCTCGACCGCGACTCGAACCTGTAGGCGAGTCCGGTCCGGGGCGATGAACTGGACCACTCGCATGCGGGTCCGTATGGGTATCCACACGGGCGGTGCCGAGTGTCGCGATGGCGACTGCAACAGCCCGACGTTGAACCGAGCAGCGCGGCTCATGTCGATCGGCTACGGCGGACAGGTCCTGGTCTCGGACGCCGCGGAGACGCTCACGCGCAACGACCGGCGAGCCGGCGCTGCGTTCGCAAACCTCGGGAAGCACGATGATGCATGCCGTATGCACCTGGCCGACCCTCTCGGCGAGGCTGAACGGTGCTGGGCGATCAGCTACGCAAGGACGCCGAGGCGCTCGAGAGGCTTCGCCTCGAGTTTCGAGGAACTTCGTCGCCAGCGCGAATACCAACAGCGACAGACGGAGGCGAGGCACGATGCAGCGCGCCAGCGCGCGGAAGCCGCCGAGACACGGGTAGCCGAGCTCGATGCAGAAATCCGCGAGGAGATTCCGGGCCGATTGAGAGGCCTTTGCCAGGCCGTCAGAAGGACGTTGCAGGCGCACTGGCCAGGTCGCTGATACGCGCTCCAGAGGTGCCGATATGTGCGCGGTCAGCGTGGTTCCGACCGTCATTCGGGCACGACATTATGTGCTGCTGCCGCGAATGCAGATCGGCAGATCTGTCTGTGTGAAGTGTCGTAGCGGAGCACCGTTTGCTCGCGGTCGAGCGTCTCCTACCGGCACATCTGGGACGATCATCAAGTGGCTCGGTCTCCGCACCTCCGGTTGGATAGCGAGGATGTCGAGAGTGTCGACGGTGATGCAGGAGCGGTCATGGCGAAGCTGATCTACGCGTCGAACATGTCCCTCGACGGGTGGACCGAGGACGAGCGCGGGGCCTTCGATTGGGCTCCGCCGGACGACGACGTCTTCGCGTTCATCACCAAGCTCATGCGGTCCGCAGGCACGTACCTCTACGGGCGGCGCATGTACGAGACACTGGCCGTGTGGGAGACGGACTCCACCGTGGCGGCGCAGTCGCAGCTCATGGCCGACTACGCGAGCGCATGGCAGGCGGCGCACAAGGTCGTCTACTCCTCGACGCTGACCGCGCCGCCCACCGCGAACACTCGGCTCGAACGCCGCTTCGATCCCAGCGCGGTACACGAGCTGAAGGCTGCTGCCGACGCGGATCTGTTGGTCGGTGGCCCGAACCTCGCAGCACAGGCTCTCGTCGCCGGGCTGGTCGACGAGCTGGCCCTGTTCGTCTGGCCAGTCGTCCTCGGTGGGCGCAACCCCGCACTGCCGACCGACACGCGCGCCGATCT
>DASQTR010000613.1:0-2111 GCA_035641795.1 Ilumatobacter sp. | reverse complement strand
CGCGCGGCGAGAGCAGCCGGTGCGAGTCGCACCAAACGCCGGGTCAGGGCGTAGGTGGTTCCGATGGTGTCGTACAACGCCCGCTAGACACGATGGCCCTCCCGAATGTCGGCTCGAACGGTACGCGATGTGTCGCCGACTATTTCGGTGGCAGCGTCCCAGGATGCCGGGTCGGAGCGAGGGCACAGCCATGCCCTCGACCCTGACCGTGGGTGGTCGATCACGGGCGACGTCGCTCTGTCAGGAGCGACGTCGTAGGTTGGTCAGCATCGCCGCGTAGGCGCCTGCAGCGCCCGCCTCGGTCGCCGCCGATTCCGGAACGATGTTTTCCATGCGAAGCATCAACGAGTCTGCGTTCGTCGCGTCGACGCTGATCTGCCAGCGCCATTCGCCGCCGTACTCGTAGCTCACGACGAGCAGCCCGTCCCCGATCTCGCCGGCAAGAACCGTGGGCTGGGGGGTCTGGTGCCACGAGTCTCCCCAGAACGCGACGGCCCCATTCGGCTCATCGCTCGGTCCGATCACCAGGAGTCCGTCCTGTGCGCCGTCCTCCGGATGTGACCACGTGTAGGCGATCACGGTCAGGTTGCCCGCGCCGGCGGTCGAGACGTCTGCAGTTGCGGCGGCGACGTGCGGCGAGTCGGCCGGCATCAATCGGAAGCCATTGGACCCCGTCCACGATCCAACGTGCTTCGAGAAGGAACGCATGTAGGTAATCCTGGCAGCGTGCACGCGGTATCGAAGCGGAGATGGCCCTGCCCCTATTGCCGGGTGGCGGCGGATACTCCCGCTTCTCCTCGTCGGCGTGGGTCGGAACTGCCAACGCGGAACGACTCCCCGAGATTCGCGCTCCTGGTTGCGCAGCCGCCTGACCAGGCGCGCTGCGCCCTACCGAGAGTGCGGCTGATCGTCAGCGGCGTGCGCAGTTCATGGGATGCGTTGGCGACGAATCGTCGTTGGCCGTCGAAGGAGTGGTCGAGGCGTTCGAGCATGGCGTCGAAGGTGTCGGCGAGGTCCTTGATCTCGTCGTCGGGTCCGTCGAGTGCGATGCGTTCGTGGAGGCTGCGATCCGCGACCCGTCGGGCGGTGGCGGTGATCCGCTGGAGGGGGTGCAGCGCCCGTCCTGCCAGCATCCAACCGAACCCTCCGGCGATCATTCCGACCGCACCGAGTGCGATGAGCGACGCGACGAGCATCGTGTCGAGCGTGTCGTCGCGGTCCTGTTCGAACTGTGCGCGCAGGGCCTCCTGTTCGTCATGGGCGGCCTGCTGCGCGGTTGGCTCGCTGGAAGCCGGTTCCGGCAGGTGCTCGGTGATCCCGACCCGTGCCGTCACCTGACGATCGAGCGCCTCGCCGAGGATGACGTACATGGTTCCCACGAGCGCGGCCCCGGCAACGAAGAAGGCCGCGGCGTACAGGAGTGTGAGGCGCAGGCGAATCGTCGGCCGCCACCAGACGCGGTGCTGGCTCATGGGATGCGGTATCCGACGCCAGTGGCGGTCTCGATGACCGGCGGGTCGCCGAGCTTGCGGCGCAGCGTCATGATGATGAACCGGACGACGCCGGTGAACGGGTCGACGTGCTCGTCCCACGCCTTCTCCAAGAGCTGCTCGGCGGAGACCACGCCGCCGTCGGCGCGTAGAAGCTCCTCGAGGACGGCGAACTCCTTGCGGGACAGCGCCACGGCGTGGCCGTCGCGGGTCACGGAGTGCCGGTGCGGGTCCAGGCGTATGCCGGCGCGTTCCAGCACCGGTGCCGCGGCCGGTCGCGCTCGCCTGCCCAACGCTTGGACGCGGGCGGCGAGTTCGGTGAAGGCGAAGGGCTTGGTGAGGTAGTCGTCGGCCCCGAGCTCGAGGCCGTTGACCCGCTGGGTGACGGCGGTCGCGGCGGTGAGCATCAGGATTCGGGTGTCGACACCGGACTGCACGAGAGTGGTGCAGATTTCGTCGCCCGACACGATCGGCAGGTCGCGATCGAGTACCACGACGTCGTAGTCGGTGACCGCGAGCCGATCGAGCGCGGCGTCGCCGTCGTAGGCGACATCGACGGCCATGGCCTGTCGACGCAGACCGTCGACGATCGCATCGGCCAATAGCCGCTCGTCCTCAACG
>DASQTR010000612.1:0-2588 GCA_035641795.1 Ilumatobacter sp. | reverse complement strand
GTTCGCGGCAGCGCGCTCCATTTCGTCGAGACTGCCCAACTCGACGAGTTCGATCTCGGTCCCGCGGGCGTAGACCGCGTACTGCCGTCGTTCCGATTGGAGGAACACGGCCCACGCCGTGTCCGGATCGCTCACGGCGAGTTCACGTCCGACCGAGGCGGCGTTGCGCGCGAGTCTGCCGGGCGTCCGCTGCACCCGGCGCCGAACGCGTTCTTGGGCGACCGCGACGCGGCTCTGCGCCTCCCGGTCGGTTTGTCCGGCGCGTGCAGTCTCGTCAACGGCCAGCAACGCGGCGCGGAGCTCGTTCAGTTGGTGCTCGAGCTCGATGTCTTCCGGCGGCTGCACTGGTGGCGCTGCGAGCGCCGACGCTCGATGGCGCTCCGCCCACTCCAGCACTGTTGCGGGATCGCCTTCGTCCAACGCGAGTCTCAACCCCAGGCCGGCGAGGTGGTTGGCGTGGATCGCAACGCTGGCGCGCATCTCAGTTCCACCCAAGGCAGCCGCGAGATCGGCGAACGTGTCGAGCGCGACGATGCATGTCTGGACAGCGGCCTCGCGTTTGCCGCGCGCGGCGAACGCTTGAGCGCGCAGGTGCTCGAGTCGGAATCTTGCGACGACTCCAAGGGGTACCTCATCGAACAGCGCTATCGCGGCTTCGCACGCGTCCCAGTCGTGGAGCACCGCAGCGATGTCGGCGGCGAGCAATCGTGCGTCGACGCTGACCTCGCGCAGGCCTGTTGCTGCGGCCTGGTCCGATATGGCGCGAGCCTCGTCGAGATCAGCCTCGACAATGCGGCCCGAGAGCAGACGGCACTCGATCGCCAAAGCGTCGGCCGCCGACGACCATCCGGCTCGATGCTGAAGGGAGAACAACGCGGACGCCTCGTGCGCTGCGGCAGACGCACGATCGGGCCGGCCGGCGAAAATCGCCGAGCGCGCCACGAGGAGGAGTGCCTCGGCGCGATCTGCGTGATCGCCCGTCGCACCGAGTCTGGTGGCCGACCTTTCGGCGGTTGCCAGCGCCTCCCGAGCAAGGCCGGCCGCCAGCAAGGTTTCGCAGCGATCCGGAAAGATCGCAAACGACGGCACCCCCGCCTGCTCGTACGTGGATTGGGCAAGATCGAAATACCGAAGTGCCTCGACGATGTCGCCGCGTCGCCCAGCAAGCCAGGCAAGGTTGTGCTGCGCATCGGCGGCACGCTTGTTCCAACCCCGACTCTGGAACATGTCGAGCGCGCGTTGTGTGTCGGCTTCACCGGCCCCGATCTGGCCGAGCCAGCCGTACAGCACTCCCCGGTTTGTCCAAAGGTCCCACTCCAGGGAGCGATCGCTCGCCCCGTCGACCGCTGCGATCGCATCATCGAAGGCGTCGAGCGCGTCGTGGTGTCTGCCCGCGCGCTGCAGGATCGCAGCACGTTGAGTTAGCGCGACCAGGTGATCGTCGCCGTCCAGCAACTCAACGGAGCGATCGATGAGGAGCAGCGCTCGATCGAACGCACCGTCGTAGGTGAGCGTCGACGAGAGCGACATCGCCGCCAGGCCTACGAGCCGACCGTCGCCAAGCTTCTCGGCGAGATCGAGCGCCGCCTCGTGGTGCATCGTGGCCTCAGAAGTTCGTCGGAGTTCGCGACACGCGTTACCAAGAGCCCGCAGCAGCTGGCACCGCTCACTCGGAGAAGCGGTGTTCAGCCGTTCGCCGACTTCGGCTATCACACCGGTTGGATCGGTGAACGCCTCGGTCAGGAGGTCGGCGGTCACATCGCCCATGCGACCTACTTACTCCTTAAGTGGGCCGCGGCCGTGCTCGGAGTCAGACGTCACGCGCAGTTGGGATCCAATCCTGAGGGCATCAGACGCGCTCCCGTGTCCGAATGGATCGCCGCCAGGTTGTTCGGGGAGTCGAAGAATCCGCTGGCGAGCGTCGCCGTGAAGTTCGCGGCCGCGAAAGACGTGCCGCTCCAAGTGGCGTAGTCGAGTTCTGGATCGAGGCCTTCCGCCACATTCGCGACGGCGAACCCACCCGGCGTGGACGCCGGATAGGCGCCGACCTGCTGCGTTCCGTAGGCAACGGCGTTCACCCAAGGACCGCAGTTCGAGTAGATGCTCCGGGCGTCCGCGGACGACGGGCTGGAGTCGACCGCGTCAACGGAGCCGACCGCGAAGATCGCATCGATCAGACGGGCGTGCATGTCCTGGATTTCCGTATTGACCGCCGCGTCCACGAAGGGTGCGTACGCCGTAGCGACGTCGACGTTGCGCCATGCGGCCGGAAAGTGCAGCACGTTGACACCGTTGTTGCCAGCTGCGGCAACGTACGTCAGCGTGATCTCGCTCGCTGCCGCTGCGCCCAGCAGATTGTCCATCTTGCGCGCCAAGGCGATCCGCTCGCCAATGCCCCATTCGAATCCGCTGTCAACCGCTGGGCAACCCACACCGCCGAGCGACATGTTGACGATGCTCGTGGTGGCTGCGCCCGATTGCAGATCTTGGCTGATGACGTCCAAGGCGTGGATGATGTCTGCATCCTCGATCATCATCGGCGTCCAGCGCCCGCTCGAGAGCACGCTCGGGTTGTTGGGCCGCACACT
>DASQTR010000611.1:0-7481 GCA_035641795.1 Ilumatobacter sp. | reverse complement strand
GCCGAGCAGCACACCGGCCAGGAACGCTCCCGGCACACTGCCCAGTCCACCGACGACGGCGACGATCAGTGCGAGTGTCGTGAACGCGATGGCATTGCCGTATCCGATCGGACCGGTCATCGAGCGAGTGATGGCGACGAGGCACGCCAGCGCGCCGCTCAAACCGAACACGAGCGTGCGCGCCGCGGATGGATTGACCCCGCACAGCCGCGCCCCGGCCTCGTCCTGGATGACCGATCGTACGCCGCGACCGAGGACGGTCATGCGAAAGAAAGCGGCGAGCAAGAGCGCTGCCGCGACCGCGACGCCGGAAGCGACGAGCGCGCCGACCGGCATCGGCACGCCGAGGATGGGCACCGCTTCGCCGGAGATGCGGATACTGAGCTGCTGCACCGGATACTGCCACGTGAGGAACCCTTCGACCGCGAAGGACACACCCAGCATGAGCAGCAGTCCCAGCAAGATCCGCTGCTCGCCGTGCTGGCGGTAGACGGCGCGCATCAACGACAGATCGAGCAGCACCATGAACGCCGCCGCCGCGGCGATACCTATCGCAGCGGCGACGACGACCGGCACGCCATCGGCCATCAGCAAGGAGACCACGATCGCACCGAGCACGGCGACCTGGCCGTGGGCAAGGTTGAGCACGCCCGCCAACCCGTAGATGAGCGTCAAGCCGACACCGAGCAGCCCGTACTGAAGGCCGAGCACGATGCCGTCCAGCAAGGCAGCCCTCATGTGACGCGCGACCTACATCTCATGCGACGCCCAGATACGCGCGCTGGACGCCAGGGTTGCCTGCCAGCTCTTCGGACGTGCCGGCGAGCTCGATGCGGCCGTTCTCGAGCACGTAGCCGCGGCTGGCGAGCTCCAGCGCCAGCGGCACCTGCTGCTCTGCGACGACCAAGGTCAGGCCGGCGTCCCGCAGCGTCGCCAACGCGTCGTACGCCTCCACTGCGAGTCTCGGCGCGAGACCGGTCGTGGGCTCGTCCAACATGAGCACCTTCGGGTCGGACATCAATGCGCGGCCGACTGCCAGCATCTGCTGCTCGCCCCCGCTCATCGTGCCGGCCTTCTGCCGTCGACGCTCGGCGAGTCGCGGAAACAGATCGAACACCACGTTCTCTCGCGCGATCGCGGAGCGGCGGGGGAAGGCGCCCAGGGCGAGGTTCTCGGCCACGGTCATGTGCGGGAAGAGGTGCCGTTCGGCCGCGACGTACGCGAGGCCGCGCCGGCTGATGCGATGCGCGGGTTGCTTCGAGATCTCCTGGCCGTCGAGCAACACGCCACCCGATCGGTCTCGTAGCAGGCCGGCGATGGCTCTGAAGAGCGTGGACTTGCCGGCGCCGTTGGAGCCGATCACGGCGATCGCCTCGCCTTCTGCGACGGCGAAGGTGATGTCGTGGACGACGTGCTCACCGGCGTACCCGGCCGAGAGCGCGTCGACACGCAGCAGCGCCTCGCCCCTCACGGCGTGGCTCACGCCGCTCCCCGCCCCCCGCTTCGCTCGCCGAGATATGCGGTGACGACGTCCGGCAACCGCATCACGTCGGCCGGGCGGCCGTCCGCGATCAGCCGCCCGAAGTTGAGCACGAGGATTCGCTCGGCGAGGGTCATCACCGCCTTCATCACATGCTCCACCCAGATCACCGTCACGCCGAGCTCGGAACGCGCGCGCCGCACCATGTCGATAGAGCCCGCGAGCTCGGTGTCGTTGAGTCCGGCCATGACCTCGTCGAGCAGGACGAGGCGCGGTCTGCCGGCCAGTTGGCGGGCGATCTCGAGCAATCGTTGTTCATGCAGATTGAGACTGCTGACGGCTTGATCGCGACGATCGGCGAGACCGACGAACTCCAACATCTCGGCGGCTCGGTGGGCGGCCTCCTCCTGACTCACGCGCCCACCGCCGAACAACGCGCCGAGCGCGACATTCGCCCCGACCGTCATGCTCTCGAAGGCGCGTGGCGTCTGTAGCACCATCGTGACGCCGACGTGACGGACACGGTGGGGCTTCCAGCCGGTGATGTCTGTGCCGTCGAAGACGATCGATCCCCGGTTCGCCGGCTGCATGCCGCCGATCGCCTTGAGCAGTGTCGTCTTGCCCGCTCCATTCGGCCCGACAAGCGCGACGATCTCGCCCTCGTCGACCGTGAACGTGACGCCGGCAACAGCCGGGAGTCCGCCGAAGCGCTTCTCGACGTCGGTCAGTTCGAGGATCGCCACGGCGGAATGGAGATCAACCTGCTGCCGGGTCGTAGGGCGTGAGCGGCGTCGGCAGGAGCAGCGTCTCGGGGTACCAGTCGCCGGCCTCGTTGACTCCCTCAGGCGCGGGTCCTTCGCCGACGATCGAGAACAGCGGCTGCGCCGCCGCCATCTCGCCCCACTCGGTCCAGCTCAACGTGAACGGGTAGCCGGGCAGGTCGAACTCCTGGGTGTGCAGCCACTCGCCGATCGCGACCGGATCCTCGCCGACCTCCGTAACCGCCTGCGCGATCATCGTGACGATGCCGTAGGCGGCGACGGCGTCATCGTCCATGAAGTCGTTGTCGGTCGACATCTCCAGGAAGCGACGCGCCATCTCCTGGTACTCGTCGCTCTGGTAGTCGGCGCAGTCGAAGTCGGCGTAGCGCCCGATCGCGATGTCACCAGCACCTCCCATCACCAGTGCCCACGGCGAGTAGGCGCCGATCACCGGTACGTTCATGCCGAGGTCGTTCGACTGGGCGATGATCGGGCCGCCTCCAGGCGGGTGACCGGTGCCGACGAGCAGGTCCGGCCCGAAATCGGCGATCGCTCGCAGGTAGGTCGTGAAGTCCTGCTCTTGGACCGGAGCGGTCTCGAGGTGGAGCTCGATGCCCTCGGCATCGGCAACCGCCGTCTCGATCGAACCCTGGAAGGCGTGGCCCCACGGATAATCGGCGACGATCGCACCAAGCTTGGTGAGCCCGTTCTGCTGGGCGTACTCGATGATCGGTCCGGCGACGCTGGGCGCCGCCGGCAGGCATGTGCGGAACGTGTACCTGCTGTCGGGAGTCAAGATCCGCTCGTCGCCGGACTTGACGAGGAAGGTCGGCATCTGGTTGGTCTCGGCAAGCGGGGCCGTGGCACCGCCCACGGTGCTCGAGATGATCCCGCCAACTGCCACGACGCCCTCTTCGAGCAATCGCTCGTATGCGGGGACGGCTTCCTCGGCGGCGTTCTGGTCGTCCTCGATCACCAGCTCGAGCGGGCGACCGTCGACACCGCCTGCGGCGTTGATGTCGTCGACGGCCAGCTGTGCGCCGTCGCGGACCTGAAGACCCCATGGGGCGAAGTTCGAGGTGATCGACGTCAAGATGCCGATCTTGATCGGCTCACCGGTCGCTGCTTCCGGCGCGCTCGTCGTGTCCGGCGAAGCGGTCGTCTCAGCGGCGGTCGACGCGGGTGAAGTCGTTGCATCTGCAACGGTTGTGGCCGTCGCCGCAGTGGCGGGAGCGGATGTCGCCGCTGTACCCGCGGTTGCAGCCGGCGTTGTGTCAGCGGCCTCGCCGTCGTCGTCGTCGTCGCCGCACGCGGCAACCAGCAGTGCAGTTGCTGCACAGGCGGCGAGAAGCTTGCTCCGGTGTGGTCTCGACATGTGCGTCCCCCTTGCTCGATGTCGCCGCCGGAAGGGGGCACCCGTCCGAACGGCGCAAATGGCGCTGGGCGTTACCCGCTTCCGACGCTCATCTAAACACGGCGATGGTCACGCGGCGCGGAGGATGATGGCGTCGCCTTGGCCGCCGCCGCCGCAGAGCGCAGCGACGCCGAGGCCACCGCCGCGGCGTCGGAGTTCGTGCAGGAGTGTGAGCGCGAGCCGGTTGCCGCTCATACCGATCGGATGCCCGAGCGCGATCGCGCCGCCGTTGACGTTGACGATGTCGAGCGTTACGCCGAGGTCGCGCGCCGATGCGATACCGACCGCGGCGAACGCCTCGTTGAGCTCGAACAGCGACAGATCGCCGATCGAGAGATCGGTCTTGGCGAGCGCGGCACGGATCGCGTTCGCCGGCTGCAGATTGAGCGACGGTGCGTCAGGGCCGGCAACCATGCCGTAGGAGACGATCTCCCCGAGCGGCGTGACACCACGGGCGGCGGCGACGTCTGCCGACATCACGATCACGGCGGAGCCGCCGTCGCTTATCTGGGAGGCGTTGCCGGCGGTGAGCGCGCCGCCATCGACGAACGCCGGCCGCAGCGCGCCCAGGCTCTCGGCCGTCGTACCCGGCCGAACACCTTCATCGTGCTCGACGACGATCGGGTCGCCCCGCCGCTGGGGAATCGACACCGGGACGATCTCCTCGGCCAGTAGGCCGTCCTTGGTCGCGATCGCCGCCCGTTCGTGCGACGCCGCCGCCACCTCGTCCATCTCCGCACGGCTGATGCTCTCACCCGTGTAGTTGTCGGTGGCGGTGCCCATCAGACACTCGTCGAACGAGCACCACAGTCCGTCTCGAACGATCGCGTCGGCGAGCTCGACGTTGCCGTATCGGAATCCCGAGCGAGCGCCGGGCGCCAGGTACGGCGCGTTGGTCATCGACTCCATGCCGCCGGCCACGACGATCTGGGCGTCGCCCGACCGCACCATCTGGTCGGCGAGGTAGACAGCATTGAGGCCGGACAGGCAGACCTTGTTGACGTTCACGGAGGGGACCCGCATCGGGATGCCGGCCTTGGCCGCGGCCTGGCGCGCCGGCACCTGACCCTGCCCGGCCATCAGCACCTGGCCCATGACCACGTGGTCGACCTCTTCCGGCGCGACGCCCGCCCTACGCAGTGCTTCGGCGATCGCGAGACCGCCCAAGTCTGCTGCCGAAAGGTTGGCGAGGGCCCCGGACAACTTGCCGATCGGGGTGCGGGCACCGGCGACGATCACGGTTCCAGTCATGCCGTCGAGGCTATCCGGTAGTGGTTCAGCGGTGCCCGGGCGGCGCTTTCCGGGTGCTTCGTGGGCCGTCCCCAGCACGTAGGCGTCACCAAATAGGTAGGTCGTCCGATGTGTCGAGCCGCCTTAGTCGTTCACGATGTGACCATGCATCCCGAAATGTCATCCTCTGTGGCCCAGATCCGGTTCCGTGAGCTCGGATCCCGCTTCTCCCGTCGCAGCCGCCCCACGGTCGCGTCCGATCCCTTCCTCCCCCCTCCCCGGGAGCGAGATCCCGTCGGACGCGACCGGCACCTCGTCTGATCACCAACCGTGGCTGGAGCCTCTAGCGTCGAGGCCGTGCTGAGCGGTCGCGTCGGGATGAGCCCGGTCATGGTCGGCCGCGCCCGTCCCTTCGCCCGCTTGGCGGGCATCGTCGACGCCGCCGAGGTGATGACGTCGGAGCAGCCTGCTGTGGCGTTGGTCTCGGGCGAACCCGGCATCGGCAAGACGCGGCTCGTCCGCGAGATCGTGGCGTCGCTGCCTTCCCGTGTCACGACGATCGCGGTCACGGCCCAGCCGGGGTCGATGGGTCGCCCACTGGACGCCGTCACCGGGTTGGTCGACCAGAGCCTGAGCGGTGACGATGTCGCCGGCGCCGTGTTCGACCTGGTCGGGGCGGCGGCCGCCAAGGGCCCGGCGGTGCTGGTCATCGAGGACCTCCATTGGATCGACACCGCGAGCGCCAACCTCGTCGACCGCATCGCGCAGCAGCCCTGGTCGAGTTTGGTGATCATCGCCACCTACCGGCCCGACGAGCTGTCGCGAGGGCAGCCGGGTGGCGAGCTCGTCCTGCGGTTGGAGCGCCGTCACTCCGTCGAACAGGTTCGGCTGGAGCGGCTCGACCGGTCAGAGGTCGGAGCGATGGTCTCGGCGATCGCGGCGACCGGCGAAACGCAAGCCTCCTCCGCCTTCGTCGAGGCGTTGCACCGGCGCACCGCCGGCGTTCCGTTCGTGGTGGAGGAGTTGATGCGCGTCGTCGGTCCCGGCGCACTCGTCTCGGAAGTCCTCGACGCCGAGCTGCCGTGGTCGCTCGAGGAAGCGGTCCGCCAGCAGCTCGACGGGCTCGAGGATCCCAGCCGGCGGGTGGTCGAAGCGCTCGCGGTGTACGGGCGGGCGGCGTCGTTCGAGGCGTTGCTCGGTGTCACGGAGGCCGATGAACCCGACCTGCTGGCGGCCTTGCGGACGCTGACGTCGGCGGGCGTTGTGGTCGAAGTCAGCGACGACAAGTTCTGGTTCTCGCATGCGCTGGTGGCCGATGCGATCGTCCATCAGCTGCTCGGACGTGAACGCCGCCGGCTCCACGAGCGCTGCTTCGAGGTCGTGCGTCTCATGCCGACGCTCGACCACGCCTCGCTGGCGTACCATGCGCGGGGCGCCGAACGCCACGACGAGATACCGGCGATCGCGCGCCGCGGTGCCGCCAAGTACCTGGAGAAGGGACTGACGTTCGCCGCGCTCCGCCTCGCCGACGAGGGACTCGCCGAGGCACCCAACGATCCCGAGCTGCTGGCCGTCGCCACCGAAGCGGCATGGCGGCTCGACTTCCTCGACGAGGCGCTCGCGACCGGCTTGCGCTGGGTCAAGGTCGCGGTCGAGCCGAGCGAGCGAATCGACGCCCTGCGGTTCACGGCGCGTCTCCAGCATGAGCACCGCAACGAGCCCGAGGCGCTGGCGCGCATCGCCGATCTCGAGTCGTTGCGGTCAACACTCGACGACCGCCGCCTCCGCGGCGTCGCCGCGTGGTCGCTGGCGCAGCTGCACATGATCGCCGGGCGCTCCGCCGAGGCCACCAGGTGGGCGGAGGAGGCGCTCAGCGATGCCCGCGCGGTTGGCGACCAACTCACCGAGGCCCGCGCACTCGTCGAGCGGGCGGGCGCCTGCATCGTCATGCGAGCACGGGCCGACTCGTTGCGAATGTTCTTCGAGGCGCTCGAGGCGGCCCGTCAGAGCGGTGATGCCGTCTTGCTCACACGCGCGATCAACAATGGGCTCGATCTGGTCCCGTCGCATTCGGCCGAGGCCGCCGCCCTGCGCGCCGAGATGCAGGACGTCAGCTCCCGCATCGGGTTCGACAAACTCGGTACTGCCGCCACACTGGCGTGGGAGCTCGTGGCGGCGTACTCGGCGGGAGATCTACCCGTGCTGCGACGCGTTGCCGCCGAGGGTTCGCAATGGTGGCGGCGGCAGGGAACCCATCAGATTTGGGACGCCACGCTCCACGTCGGCTTCGCCCTGGAGGAGGGCCGGCTCGAGGACGCCGCGGTCGCCTACGAACACTTCGTCGCCGGTTGCCCTGCGATGAAGCTCCAGTACTACCAGCGACTGCAGATCGGAATCGCCGCCGCTCGCGGCGAGCGGGCGATGGGCCCGGCCCTGTTCGAGGAGCTGCTCACCTTGCCGCAACCGCACGACACGGCAGACGTTCTCAACGCGACGCTGATCATGGCCGAGGATCTGCTGATGCTCGGCATCTCGCCATCGGACATCCGTGACCGCATGCTCGGCCAGTGGCTCGGCGAGCATCCGTCTGCCGACA
>DASQTR010000610.1:0-2297 GCA_035641795.1 Ilumatobacter sp. | reverse complement strand
GGGCGCCACGGCGACGTTCACCGCCGACTACGACATCATCCCCTCGCAGACGGGTCAGGTCACCCACGCCACCGTGATGCAGCTCGGCGCGCAGCAGCGGGTCACGATCGGCGACGTCGACTACTTCACCGACGGCACCGTCAGCCGCACGTGCGCGGTCGGCGGCACCAACTGCGTCGACTCGATCGACGAGGCCAGGATCAGCAACCTGAGCGTGACGTCGAAGTTCTGGGGGCCGAGCGTCGCCTCCAAACTCGAGCTCGACTCAGCGCGCAGCGTCGACGTCTCGACCGGTCGCACGGACACGATCGCCAACCGCCCGGCGACGTGTGCGGATGTGCACGTGCCGTCGATCGAGGGGGTGGGCAGCGTCACGTACTGCGCGGTCGACGACGGCGTGCTCGCCCGCTACTTCGGTGCCGACGTCAGCATCGAGCTGACGTCGTTCCTGCCGAGCGTTGACGCGACCCGGCTCGTCGGCTGATCCGGCGCGGTCCAGTCGGCTCGAGCGTCAGCCGCGACGGTCTTGGCGCCGCTCCTTGCGCCGGCGATGGCGCCGAAGGATCCCCAATCCGAGCCAGACGAACGCACCGAGCACGGCGGACACGAGGACGATCGCCCAGACCGGCCACGTGAAATCCCAGACGAGGAACTCGACCCTGGCGTCCTGCGTGTTCTGGAGCATGAAGATCGCCAAGACGCCGAGCCCGCCAAGGGTGGCAATCGCACCGCCGCCGAGCTTCCGGCCATCGCCATTCGGCGCGCCGCTGTCCATCGACATGTGTCACACCTCCGAGTCCGGACCGCCGACGGCCAAGGTAATCCACGTCACGACTGCATACCGCGATCCGCGCAAGCCGTCCGGCCTCAACCTGCGTTTCGCTAGACCGGGTTCCGAGGGTGGCGCTCGGCGGCGACCCGCCTGACGGTATCGCCGGTGGGAGCGTGCCCGGTGACCGCCACGAGAAACGGCTCGCGCGCGATGGCGACGAGTGTGGCGTCGGTCAGGGCGATGACGGTCGCTGTGCGAGGGACGTCGTCGATCAACGCGATCTCACCGAAGCCGTCGCCGCGTTGAAGCGTGTTCTCAGCCACGTCGTCCTTGACGACTTCGACCATGCCGTCGGCGATCGCGAAGTAGGTATCACCCGCTTCTCCTTGACGCACGACGACCTCACCTGCCGCAGCGGAGACGTCCCACGCGTTGCGAGCGACGCCTTCGAGCTCTGGCACGGGCAACGCACGAAAGATGCGAAGCGAGCGGAGCAGTGCGATCCGCACCGCCGGTACCGTCGCCGCCGAGTCGACTGCGAGCAGCGGTCGAAGACGCAGCAGGATGATTGCCGGCATCAGCAGCCCTGTCACGAAGAGCGCAGCGCGAATGTCGGCAAGCGCGATGACGATCGGGACCATGATCGAACCGAGCGCCCATGCTCCCATCGCGACGGCGTCCTTGAATGCGAAGACGCGGGCGAGCAATGCCGTTGACGTCACGCGCTGAAGCAGCGTGTGGCCCGACACCTCCAGCAGGCTGCGCGAGATGCCGGTGACGATGGCGACGATGAAGGCGATCAACACCGCGGTGACGAAGCCGAGCAGCACGAACGCACTGGCCGCGAACAACGTCGCCCCGACCATGAAGCGCGCGAGCCCAGACCGCCCGACCAGCGCGAGGGAGGCGACCGCCCCGAGGACCGCCCCGGCACCGTGTGCGGCGGTCAGGTACGCAGCGCCGGAGTTCCCGAGTTCGAACGTTTCGACCGCGAGCACGACGGCGAGCACGTCGATCGCGCCCACGACGAAGTACGACGTGGCGAGGACGATGACGACTTCCCGTGATGCCGTCGAGCGGGCCAGCATCCTCGCTCCCTGCGCGAGCTGTTGGAGCGCACCTTGCGCCGCAGCGTCCACGTCGCGCGCCAGCGGGGGAACCAGATTCCGGAGCGGCGCCACCAGGAGCGCGGAACCGACCAGGCAACCTGCTCCGGCCGCGTACACGGCGCCGGGCGATCCGACTTCCAGAATCAGCCCGGCCGCGGCCGGCGCCACGAAGACGCCGACGCTGAGAATCCACAACGTCACCGAGTTCAGCGCAACGAGCTGTTCGGCGGTGCGAGCGAGACCTGGCGACACGACCGCGTGGGCAGAGTGCGTGACGACGAGCAGCATGGCCGTCGCCGCGCCGAGCCCGTAGGTCACGACAGGCGGAGCGCCGTACAGAAGGGACCCAGCAGTGGCAGCCATGACGAGGGCCTGCGCGCTGTATGCGCCGAACAGCGTGCGGCTTGCACCGAATC
>DASQTR010000609.1:0-6670 GCA_035641795.1 Ilumatobacter sp. | reverse complement strand
GGCGCCACCGGGATGCGGGAGATCACCTCCGGCGTTGCGCTCGACCCCGGCACCGCCGTGACATTCACGCCAGGCGGGATGCACCTGATGCTCGTCGATCTCGCCGAGCCGCTGGTCGAAGGTCGCACGTTCGACATCACGCTCGCGTTCGCGCGAGCCGATCAGATCACGCTGCCGGTTGTGGTTGTGGAGCGGGCGCCCTGATCTCGCGGGTGAGCTCGACGACCGCCAGCGCCACCAGTCCGATGCCAGTTGCCAACGCTGTCGCGCTGACCAGTCGGTCGAGCCAGAACGGCACCGAGGTCGGCAGTACCGGCTTCGCCAGCCCGCTTCGCCGCGACCAGCCCCACAACAGCAGCTGGGCGCCCGCGACCACCACGAATGCGGCCCGCAGCCACGGCGCCGACCGCGGCACGAACGGGAGCGCCGCGCCACAGAGGGTTGCGATCACCGGCGGGACCCACCAGCTCCAGCGGGGCCCGGTCTCCGCCGGGAGGGACATGTACTGCGCCAACCCGACAGCGCTCGACGCGGCGCCGACGCTCACGATCACCAGCCACTCCGGTAGCCGGCGCGGCCGCGCTCCCGCGGCTACTACGAGGATCAGGCCCATCGCGCCGCCGGCGATCGCCGGCCACGGCGAGGGCGCGGCGACGAGCGTGACGATGACCGTGATCTCTGTCGGCACGCCGTCGACGGTGAGCGGCACGACCATCGGCGTACGCGAATCGCCCGGCTCCATGCCGGTTGGCGGCTCACCCCCCATCCAGTGGGCGCGGTGGTCGTGCCACGCCCAGGCGCCGCCGTCATCCACGACCCTCCAATCGGGCTCGGCTGTGGGGTCGGCCTCCGGCGGCAGTACCGCCACGCCCGAGCGGTTCTCGTTGTAGTACGTGGCCGGGGAGCGGCGGTTCTCGTGGACCACACCGTCGGCGTCGATCCACAGGTACGGCTCGCCGGCGTAGCCCTCGATGCGCACGTCATGGCCCGGTGCGACGTCGATGCGTATGAACGAGTCGCCACCCTCGATCGTCGCCGTCAACGCGTCGGTCTCCGGTCGGACCGAGACGATCTCGCTGCGGAAGTCACTCGGCTCCGCGGCGTCCGCAAAGGCCGCCGACGGCACCGCCACGACAGCGACGGCCGTCGCTATGGCCAGCGCGAGGCGCCGGGTCATTCGTAGGCGCCCGCCCGCTGGCCGTCGAGGAGCTGTTCGATGTCGGCGGCGAGGTCGTCGATGCTGACACCGAACGGCCATGCGAGCACGACGTGACCCGTGTCGTCCACGGCGTACAGCAGCGTCGTATGCGCCACTTCGGTCTCGCCGCCGGCATCGGTGCTGACGTCGTAGGACACCCCGAAAGCTGACGCCGCGCGAGCCAACTCGTCGTCGTCCGCCGTGCCGAGCGCATGCCCGTCGGGAACGAAACCCGTCACGTAGGTCGCCAGCGTGTCGAGGTCGCGCGCTGGGTCGACCGTCACCATCGCCACATCGACGTCGGCCGGATCGTCGAGCCGTTGGCGGGCGAGCTTCACGTTCGACATCGTGTTCGGGCAGTAGTCAGGGCAGGTCGTGTAGCCGAAGTAGACGAGCAGCATCTTGTCGGGGTCGGCGCGCAGGGCGAAGTCGTCGCCATCGTTGGCGAGATCCGGCAGCACGATGTCGCCCACGGCCGGTGTCGGCTCGACGCTGTAGCCGGCAAGCTCGCGGTCCTCGTCACCGCAGGCCGCGGGCGCCACGGTTACGAACACCGCCACCAGCCCAACGAGGATCCGTCCGCCGCGCCACCCAGACATGCCGCACAGTCTGCCGGGCCTTGGTGCCGACTGGTCAGCGAGCGAGCGTGTTGTCGATGGTCAGTTCTTCTCCTGAGGCGCGGAGACGAACAGGTCCAAGCCGAGGCTGCGCGACAGGAACGCCGCTGCGAGTTGACCTTTGACGCTGTTGCCGGCGCCGTCGAGTCGCGGGGCGAACGTCCCCAGGCCACCTTTGCCCGGCGACACCATGACTATCCCGCCGCCGATGCCGCTCTTGCCCGGGAGGCCGACCTTCTGCAGCCACGCGCCCGACGTCTCGTACAGGCCGGCAGTGGCCATGACGACGAGCGCGCAGCGGCAGCTGACCTGGTCGGCGACCTGTTCGCCGGTCAAAGGGTTGACGCCGCCGCCGGCAAGTGTCGCCGCCATCACGGCGAGGTCGCGTGCGGTCACGTTGAGACAACTCTGCCGGGTGTAGATGTCGACCGTCTCGTCGGGATCGGCCCGCAACCTGCCGCGGCTACGCAGCAGGTCGCCGATGGCACGGTTGACCGCGTTGGTCGCCGAGGCCGAGGCGAACGTCTCGTCATCGAGTGCCAGCTCGCGCCCGGCGAAGCGCGAGAGGCCGGTCCGCAAGAAATCCCACCTCTCCTCGGGATCGGCGCCGGGGACCATGCTCGTGGTGGCGATCGCACCCGGGTTCACCATCGGGTTGGTGCGACCGTCGGGCCGATCCTCGATCGCCGACACGGCGTTGAACCGCCGACCAGTGGCGTCGACACCGACGAACTCCAGCACCTGCTCGGGTCCGTGCACACCGCCCATCAGTGCGAACACGAACGGCTTGGCGACGCTCATGATGGTGAACTCCACTTCGGCGTCGCCCGCGGCCACCGTCGCCCCGGTCGTGTTGGCGACGCAGATTCCGAACGTGTCGGGATCGACCGCCGCCAGCGACGGATACACCTGCGACAGCTCGCCCTCGTCGTTGTCCCGGAACCGCGCGTAGGCCTCCGTCGTGAGCGCCGTCACGCGCTCGCCGGTCGGCAACTCGCCGGTGGACACGAACGTCGGCACGTCAGTCATCGCCCGTGGACTAGCACACATGCGCACGGGCGCGCGGGTCATGCGCGCGGGGGCAGCTGCGATCGCCACCAGGTGAGCATGCAGTCGGCGGCACGTCGGTCGATCGCGTACGCCTCGGTGACGGCTCGCCCGCAGCCCTCGATGTCGCCGCTGGCGAGGGCGGCGGTCGCCAGCGCGAGATTGCCGCACGGCCACGGCAGCTGGGCGAGCAGTGCCGGGCCGACGCGCACGCTGGTCGTCGAGAGTCCAGTGCCTGCCGCCGCGTGCCACGCCAGCACCGACGCCACCGGCGACGTGATGACGGCCGCGATCTCGTCGACCGACGCGCCATCGACTGGAGTGACCGTGTTGACCGGAACGCCCGGGAGCCACGCGCCGTGGCGGTCGGCGACCGCTTCCAGGATTCGGGTCTGGTTGGCGACGAGCACCTTGGGAACGAGCTTGCGCTCCGCCCACCGAGGAAAGCGCCCGGTCAGCTCGGCGAGGTCGACGCGCGGGCACGTGAACGTGCGCCGCGCGAACGTCATCGGCCGCCGCCCCCAGAGGCACGCACCTGGGTCGATCAGACCGCTCGTCACCAGCGGGGGGCCTTCACCGCCCTCGTGCACCGCCGGTACCAGCGCGTAGTACTCGTCGCGGAAGTTGGCGTTGATGGCGGCGCGGTCGCCGAGCGTGCCGGCGACGGCGAGCCGGCTGCAATCAACGGGCGGGATGCCCAGCCGGTCGGTCACGACGCCAGTCCAGACGTCGGCGCCTGCGTCAGCGCGCCGGTGCGCCCGGCGCTCGAAGCCGAGCGCGCAGACGTTGACGGCGGCGTCGAAGTGCCGTTGCCGCGGCGCCCACCACGACCACGTGAGATCAGCCACGCGCGCCACCTCGGCTCGGACCGGCGCCGCGTCGCGCGCGCCGACGATCGATTGTGGCAGCACCAGCCCGACCCGGCCACCGTCGGCGCGAGCCAACCGCACCGCCAGCGCGAGGAACTCGACGGCGGCGTCGGCGTACGGTCCACCTCCATGCCTGCTCGCCCCGCCGCGCGTCGTGGCGGCCGCCATCTGCGACAGGAACGGTGGGTTGCCGACGACGATGTCGAACGTCTCGCAATCCCACTCGTGCGACAACGCGTCGTCGTTGATCGTGCGCGCCGCGCCCGCGATCGCGGCGAGCGCGCTGCTGTCGACGTCGCAGCCGGTGAGCTCGACGGGCACACCGCGATCGCGGAGCCTGCCTGCGACCGCGAACAGGAAGCGTCCGTCACCGCACGCCGGATCGAGCACGCGAACGGCGCGCCCGCGCACGGGAGTGAGGCCGCGCAGCACGTTGCTGACGACGGTGTCGATCAGCTCGGCCGGCGTGTACCACGCACCGAGCAGCTTGCGAGCCGCTTGTGTGCGTGGCATGGAGCGAGCCTAGGTTTTCGCCGTGGCCGATCGGTATCTCTCGTTCGACCGCGACGAGTGGGCCGATCTGCGAGCGGCCACCCCGCTCACGCTCCGGCAGGAGGATCTCGACTCGCTGCAGGGCATCAACGAGCGGATCGACCTCGACGAGGTCGTGGCCGTGTATCTCCCGCTGAGCCGACTGCTCAATCTGTACGTCAGCGCGATCCAGGACCTCCAGCGCGTCTCGTCGACGTTCCTCGGGTCGATCGCGCCACGCGTGCCGTACGTGATCGGCATCGCCGGTTCGGTGGCGGTCGGCAAGTCGACGTTCGCCCGCATCCTGCAGGCGCTGCTGTCGCGCTGGCCGGCCCACCCGCAGGTCGATCTGGTGACCACCGATGGCTTCCTGCACCCCAACGCCGTGCTGAACGCGCGCGGGATCCTCGACCGCAAGGGCTTCCCCGAGAGCTACGACACGCGTGCGCTGCTGGCGTTCTTGCGTTCGGTCAAGAGTGGCGAGTCCGAGGTGAGTGCGCCCGTCTACGACCATCTCGCCTACGACGTGCTGTCCGATGCTCGCGTCGTGGTGCGCAGCCCCGACATCGTCATCGTGGAAGGTCTCAACGTGTTGCAAGTCAACCGCGAGGGCGTCGAGTTCGTCAGTGACTACTTCGACTTCTCGATCTACATCGACGCCGACGTGAAGGACATCGAGGAGTGGTACGTGCGGCGCTTCTTCGCGTTGCGTGAGTCGGTGTTCCGCAACCCCGAAAGCTTCTTCCGGCACTTCGCCACGCTCGACGACGATCAGGCCGACATGACCGCCCGCCACATCTGGTCGACGATCAACGGCCGCAACCTACGCGAGAACATCGAGCCCACGCGCGAGCGAGCGGGTCTGATCTTGCGCAAGGGCAGCGACCACCGTGTGACCGAGGTTCGGCTGCGGCGCCTCTGAGGTCAGGCCCCTAGCCAGTCCACCAGCTCGCGGATCGACTTCAGCTCGGCGAAGACCCCGTCGTGCTCGAGGACCAGCTCGTGGGCCCACGTGACGTGGTACGGCACGTGCACACCCTGCCCGCCGAGTTCGAGGATTGGAAGGATGTCGGATTTGACCGAGTTGCCGACCATCAGAAACCGCTCCGGGTCGATGCCCCATTCGTCGAGCAGATCGCGGTAGTTGGCGACGTCCTTCTCGAGCACGACACGGATGTGCTCGAAGTGGTGGTCGAGACCGGACGTGCGAACCTTGCGTGTCTGATGCACGAGGTCGCCCTTGGTGATCAGCACCAGGCGATGGGAGCGCCCCACGGCGGCGAGCGTTTCCGGCACGCCGTCGAGCAGCTCGACCGGGTGCATCAGCATATCGTGGGCGTGATCGACCAGCTCGCCGATCACCGACGACGGCACGCGACCGCCTGTGGCGGTGATCGCCGCCTGCACCATGGAGAGCGCGTAACCCTTGACGCCGTAGCCCGATACCGGCACGTTGTCGAGCTCGGTCGCGTGCAGAGCGGCCAGCACGTCGATGCCGTCGGGCGCATATGGCCCCACCCTGGCGACGAAGAACTCCTCGGCGACGGTGAAGTAGTCCTCGCTCTTCCAGAGCGTGTCGTCGGCGTCGAACCCGATCGTGTCGAACTGCTCAGCTCTGGCCATGGCGTCTCCGGGCCGCTCAAGCTATCGGTCACGACGGGCGCGTCAGCGGCGAAATCGGACGCGAAGCCCTACGATTTCGGCGGCATCGCGTGGACGATGCCGTTCACGTCGAGCTCGTGCTTGATCGCCTCCCGGAGCGCGCGCTGCAGAACCCATTGCCTCCCCGGCGTGGACTTGACAACGAGCCGCAGCGTGACACCCTCGGCGCGGACGGACTCGACACCCAGGACGCGCGGCCTTTCCAGCACGTCGCCCGCGAACTCCGGCTGCTCGCAGAGCCGATTGGCGGCGGCGAGCAGATGGTCACGGGCCGCCTTGAGGTCGGCGTCTACCGGTACGTCGACGTCGACCACTGCCATCGACCACAGCTTCGACTGGTTGCCGACGCGGCGCACCTCGCCGTTCGGCACGTGCCAGACCGTTCCGTCGGCGCCGCGCAGCACCGTCGTCCGCAGTGAGATCCGCTCGACCGTGCCGCTGGCGGCACCGAGGTCGACCTGGTCGCCGATGCCGTACTGGTCCTCGATCAGCATGAACAGGCCACTGATGCAATCCCGAACCAGGCTCTGGGCGCCGAACCCGAGTGCGACACCCGCCACCCCGGCACCCGCGAGCAACGGCGCCAGATTGACGCCCAGCACGCTGGCGATGCTGAAGAGCGCAACGATCCAGATCGTCACCGCGACCACTCCGGCCAGCGCGGCGCCGATCGACTCGGCCCGCGATCTGCGCCGCGCCATCTCGATCTCCTGCGCCACGCCTTCCGACTGACTCGCGCCGGTGAG
>DASQTR010000608.1:0-2537 GCA_035641795.1 Ilumatobacter sp. | reverse complement strand
AGGCTCAACCGGATGCCGCGCACGCCGAGTGCAGGATTCTCTTCGGATGGCTGGGCGGCGAAATCTAGAGGTTTGTCTGCTCCTATGTCCATGGTGCGAAAGACGACGCGCCGTCCCGGAAACGCGCGAAGCACCTCCGAGTAGTAGCTCACCTGGTCGTCGACGCTCGGCGCTGCACGGCGACCGAGGAAAAGGAACTCTGTACGCACGAGGCCCGAGCCCTCCGCCCCGGCTTCGATCGCGACCGGAAGATCCTCGGGACTTCCGAGATTCGCGGCGAGCTCCACACGGTGACCGTCGGCAGTTCGGCCGAGCTCGTCTCTCAAAGCCGTTAGTTCCACCCGACGTTCCTCTTCACGCAGCCTGCGCTCCTCAATTGCGCGCAGCTCGTCCTCGTAGGGCGCGACTGTCACGTCGCCCGAACGCCCGTCGATTGCGACGACAACACCTGGTTCGATGTGGTCGAGCAGCTCGTGACAGGCAACTACTGCGGGAATGCCAAGAGAGCGCGCGAGGATAGCCGCGTGGCTGGTCGGTGAGCCGGTTTCGGTCACGACGGCGGCAATGAGGTCGCGGGGGATGCTCGCCGTCTGCGACGGCGTGAGCTCGAAGGCCGCGATCACGGAGCGCTCGGTCGGAACCGGCACTCCGGTGTCTTTACCAAGCAAGATCGCAACCACGCGGTCGCGCACGTCGTCGAGGTCCGCAGCGCGCGCCGCGAGGTATTCACTCTGCGATGAGGCGAGCACGACCCTGAACGACTCGAACGCCTGCGACACCGCACGTTCGGCCGATGCGCCGAGCTTTATCGTCTCCTTCGCCTGGGAGACCAGTTCTGGGTCGGCGGCGAACTCAGCGTGCGCCTCGAAGATTTCAGCCTCATTCTCTCCCGCCGATGCCGCCACCCGCTCTGCAAGCTCACGAAGTTCCGCCTCGGCGCGCCCTAATGCTTCGTTGAGGCGGCTCGCTTCATCATCCACCGATCCCGCGTGAGTGGCTGGAAGCGATTCTTGCGGAGCAGCGGTCGCCTCGACGATGAAAGCGGGGGCAGCGGCGGCACCTGGTGCCGCCGCCGTTCCCTTCAAACTCTTACTCACGTTGCAGGCTCCTCACCGAGCCCCGACTCCACCAAACGAACGAGTTCGTCGAGCGAGCCTTCGGCACCATCGCCCTCCACGCGGATGACGATTTCGTCGCCGTGGTGACAGTCGAGCGTCAGCACAGAGAGCACCGACTTTGCGTTGACCTGGCGACCATCTTTCGTGACGGTCACCTCCCCCGCGGTCGCTGCCGCCGCCTTGGCGAACACCTTGGCCGGGCGAGCGTGCAGACCGCTCGGGTTCGGAAGGATCACGGATCGTTCAGGCACCGAGCACCACCTCCTTGCGCCCAACTGCCTCCGCGGCCTCGGCGCGATGGAACGCCTTGAGCGCGTTAACCGCGAGTGCCGTCACAACGGTACCGACGGCGATCGCCACCAAATAGAGGAACCAGTTGCCGATCAGACCGACAACAAAGATGCCACCGTGTGGTGCAAGCAGCGTCGCGTTGAAGACGAATGACAGCGCGCCTGTTACAGCCGAGCCGACCATCAGCGCCGGTATGACGCGGACGGGATCGGCCGCCGCGAACGGTATAGCACCCTCGGTAATGAACGAGGCCCCCATGACCCATGCCGCCTCACCAGCCTGCCTTTCCGACTCGTTGTAGAGCTTGGGCCGCAGGACGGTCGCAAGCGCCAGGCCGAGCGGCGGCGTCATCCCAGCGGCCATTACCGCGGCCATGACCTCGAGGTTTCCGGAATCGAGCGCCGCAATCCCGAAGGTGTACGCCACCTTGTTGACAGGGCCGCCCATGTCGAACGCCATCATGAGCCCGATGATGACGCCGAGCAGGATCTGATTGCTCCCCGACATGCCATCGAGCCAGTCGGTCAGAGCATCGGTCGCCGCGGCGACCGGCTCTCCCACAACGAGGATCATCACGACGCCGACGATCAGAGTACCGATCAGCGGGTAGACGAGGATGGGCATCATCCGCTTCAAAGTGCCCGTGACCGGAATCCGCTTCAACGCATTAACGGAAGCGCCCGCCAGTACACCGGCGATCATCCCGCCGAGGAAACCGGCGCCGACTTCGTTGGCGAGCAGGCCGCCGACGATACCGGGCGCGATGCCGGGGCGGTCCGCCATCGCATAGGCGATGAAACCTGCGAGGACGGGAACGAGCATGCTGAATGCGACCACTCCGATCTTGAATGCCAGTGCACCCAGCCAAGTGGCGAAGCCGACGTCGACGTCGCCGGGCAATTGGATCTCGCCGGCGTTGGTTATCACATTGACGTCGGCGACCTCCCTGGCGCCGCCGATCGTGAATCCAAGGGCAATCAATATTCCGCCACCGACTACGAACGGGATCATGTAGCTCACACCGGTCATGAACCAGCGTCGAAGCTTCTCGCCACGCCCGGTCGCCTCCGTCTGTGCAGGAGCGGTCGGCGTCGCCGCTGCGACCTTGCGCTCGGCGGGTGACTGCCG
>DASQTR010000607.1:0-2806 GCA_035641795.1 Ilumatobacter sp. | reverse complement strand
CGCATCTCGAGATCACCCACGTCGATCGCGGCGCGCGTGTCGTCGTTCACGATCGAGCGCGCCGCCCTCACGGCGCTGATCGCATCGTCGAACACGACGTAGCCGGCGGTTCCTCTCGGGCTCAACTTGGTGCCGCCTTCGGTCGCGGCGGCCGCCTCGAGGTCGTCGTCCCGGCGGCCGTACGCGCCGTCGCGCTCCCACGTGTTGCGCAAGCCCGCATCGTCGAGATCGACCACGAGCACCGCTTTCCGCTGGACAACCGGTCCAACACTGACCGATAGCTCGCGGTCCTGGGCGAGTATCCGTCGCTCGAGATCTTGCAACTCGGGCGACGGATCGATGCCGAGATCCTCGACGAGCAACGCACGCGTTCGGCCGTAGGCGCGCAGCGCCTCTGCCTGGCGTCCGCAGCGGTAGAGAGCGAGCATGTGAAGGGCGCGCAAGGTTTCGCGGTACGGGTACTCGGCCGTCAGCGCGTCGAGCTCGGCGACCACTTCGCGATGCCGCCCAGATCGCATGTCGGCATCGATGCGCGACTCGAGCGCTCCCAGCCGCATCTCGCTCAGCCGTGTGATCTCGCCATCGAGATGTCCGTTGGCTTCGATGTCGGCGTAGGCATGACCGCGCCACAGTGCCAACGCGTCCCGGAGCTGCTCGGCGGCCCGCTCGGGATCCTCGATGGCGGCGGCCCGGACGCACGCCTGTTCGAACAGGTTGGCGTCGATCGTCGCATCGGCGCAGTCGAGCAAGTAGGCGTCGCCCTGGCGAACGATCACGTCGCCGATCACACGGCGCAGGTTCGAGACGTAGGTGTGGAGCGTCGCCTTGGCGCCCGGGCTGGCGTCCTCTCCGTACGTCGCCAGCAACAACGCATCGACCGATACGGGGCGGCCGCCGGCGGCGATGAGCACGGCGAGGACCCCTCGTTGCTTGCGTCCGCCCAGCGGCGCGAGCGATGATCCGACGCGCACTTCGAGTTGCCCCAGGACGCGATAGTCGATCGCCCGAGTGTCGCTGCCGGCCTCCAGCACGCCGCGCAGATCCGTCATCGCACCGAGCGTAGAACTCGCCGCTCAAGCACCGCTCAAACGCATCACTAGCTGGTGCGACGCGTTACTGGGTGGCATGATTACGCGATGGCCGACCCACTCACGCCGCTTCCTGACTCGAAGGCGTTCGGCGAGGACGAGCGGTCGGTGCTGCTCGGATACCTCACCTACCACCGCACGATCCTCGCCCGCAAACTCGAAGGACTCAGCGACGAGGACGGACGGCGGACGGCATGCCCGCCGAGCGCGCTGACGCTGCTGGGCCTGATCCGGCACATGACCGACGTCGAGCGCTGGTGGTTCCGCCGGGTGCAGCAGGCGGAGGACGTCCCGGGGATCTTCGACGAGGACGAGGAGTGGCGGGTGCCCGCGGACGCCACCGTTGCCGATGCGTTACAGGCCTACTGGGACGAGATCGCCGTCGTCGACGCGTACCTGACGGGCGCCGACATGGATCACATCAATGAGAACCCCGAAGGCGGCCAACACACGCTGCGCAGGACGATCGTGCACATGATCGAGGAGTACGCCCGCCATTGCGGGCACGCCGACCTACTCCGGGAAGCGATCGACGGCACGACCGGCGACTAACTCCACGACCTCGGCACCGCAACGCGGAGCTCTTCGGCGAGCTCGATCGCGATCGGCCGCAGCTCGGGGAACGGATACGGGACACCGGCGAACGCTTCCCGTAACGCCTCTCTTGCCTCGGTCGTGAGGCCCGCCGCCGCGTACGCGGCCGCCGCGTGGACGTGCATGTCGACCGAGTCGGTGCCGAGCCGGTTCGCCAGCTCGACGTACGCAAGTGCTTCGTCGGCCTGACCGGCCCGAGTCAGCGCCCAGGCCAGCGCGTCCGCCGCGAACACCGTCGGACGATTCTCGAAGGCGAGCCGGGCGAATCGCACGGTGAGCGTATGCGGACTCATGCGCCTTTGTTCGGCGCACAGCGAGGTCCGGATTGCTCTAGTCGGCGCGGTGGTCGGCCATGCGATCGACCGGCATCTGGCCCGAATCCGCGTCGTCGTACGTCCAATCGGGCTGCTTCTGCTCGAACGTGGCGTCGAGTTCGGCGCGCACACCCTCGAGCGTGACGAGCTCGGCGACGAGCGCTCGGTCCACGGGTTCGGCGTCCGGTTGCAGTCGAGCCGGGAAGGCGACCGGGAAAGCGCGGCGGATGCTCCCGATCACGGTCTGGTGTTGGACCGCAAGGTTGCAGCGGGCGCCGTCGGCGACCGTGCCGAGCCGATCATCGAGGCGGTCGAGTGCATCCTCCTCCGCGGTTCCGGAGCACAGCTCGTCGAGGATTGAACTGATCTCCAGCCCGTCCTGCTTGCATGGCGTGCACTGCCCGCACGACTCGACCGCGAGGAAACGCGACACGCCTGCCGCCACCGCGACCGGGTCGGCGGTCGAGTCGACGACGATGAAGCTCGCCGACCCGAGACCTGTGCCGAGCGCCGCGAATGCCTCGTGGCTGATCGGCGTGTCGAGTTGGTCAGGCGTGAGAATCGCGTTCGAGACGCCGAGCAGCACGAATGACGGCGGGCTCGGTGATGCCGCCATCGTCTCGTCCGCCGCTGGCTGCGCCATGGCGAGCACCTCGCGGAGGGGCGTCCCTGCGGGAACCTCGAACACCCCGGGACGTGCCACCGCGCCCGTGACGGTGCAGAGCAACGTTCCCGGAGTCTTGGCGGTGCCAACCGAGCGGAACCAGTGCGCCCCCTTGGCGATGATCGTGGCCACGTTGGCGAACGTCT